>JAQBYL010000004.1 GCA_027622495.1 Pseudomonadota bacterium | reverse complement strand
CTGCTCCATCTGCCACACCGCTACCAGGATCGCTCGACCCTGATCCCGCTCGGTGCGCTGCGCCCCGATCAGGAGTGCCTGGTCCAGGGTAAGGTGGTCGAATCCCGGGTGGCATCTGGTGGCCGGCGCAGCTGGAGCGTTACCCTGAGCGACGGCAGTGGTTACCTGACCCTCCGGTTTTTTCACTTTTCAGCGAATCAGCAGAAAAGCCTCAAAACCGGATCTGGTGTGCAGTGTTTCGGAACCGTGCGGCACGGACCGCGCGGTCGTGAGATGGTGCATCCGGACTATCGCCCCTATGAAGGCTCGCCGCCAGATTTAAGCGATGAGCTGACCCCGGTCTATCCGACGACCAAGGGCTTGAGTCAGGCGCGCATTCGCAGTCTGCTGGCCCAGTTGAGCAGCTGGAGCTGGCCCGAGGCCGACGAGGTACCGTTTGCAACCTTGTTTGCCCTGCACCGCCCTGCCGCAAACACATCGCCTGAAGACCTGGCAGCCCTCGCGGAAAAGGTTGCCTTCGATGAGCTGACCGCCTACTACCTGATCATGAAACACCGGCAGCTGGACCGGGTGCGCAGCCGCGCACTGCCTCTGCCGCCCAGCCGCCAACTCGGCCGCGAGCTATTACGCGAGTTGTCGTTCGAGCTCACCAATGCGCAGCGGCGTGTGCTCAAAGAGGTGTTCGATGACCTCACCGAGGCAGCACCCATGTTGCGTCTGTTGCAGGGTGATGTGGGCAGCGGAAAAACTGTGGTGGCCGCTTTCGCTGCACTACGTGCCGCAGAGCACGGTGTGCAAACTGCGTTGATGGCCCCCACCGAGATCCTCGCCGAACAGCACTACGTGAACTTCAGCCGTTGGCTTGACCCATTGGGGGTCGGGGTTGCGCTCATCACGGGCTCACAGAGCACCCGCGAGCGCAATGCACAACGCGCCCGCCTGAAAGCCGGTGATGCACTGGTAGCAGTGGGGACACACGCCCTGTTCCAGACGAGCGTGGTATTCAATCGCCTGGGTCTTGCGATCATCGACGAACAGCACCGATTCGGTGTGCATCAGCGCATGGCGTTACGCGACAAGGGGGCCGCCGCCTGTCATCAGCTGATCATGACCGCCACACCCATCCCACGCACACTGACCATGGCGTTGTACGCCGATATGGCAGTCTCCGTCATCGACGAACTGCCTCCTGGAAGGCAGCCCATCGACACTCGCCTGATCAGCAATGCGCGACGGGATGAAGTGGTAGCGCGAATGCGCTCGGCACTCCAAAAGGGCCAGCAGGCCTATTGGGTGTGCACTCTGATCGACACCTCTGAACAGATCAGCGGCGCCTCCACCGAAGAAATTTTCGCCGCCCTGACGGAGGCGATGCCTGACGTCCGGATCGGTCAGGTTCACGGCAGAATGTCCAGTGAAGACAAAACCCGGGTGATGGAGGCGTTCAAGAACGGCGCCATTCAGCTCCTGGTCGCCACCACCGTGATCGAAGTCGGGGTGGATGTACCCAATGCCTCACTGATGGTCATCGAAAACCCCGAGCGCCTGGGTCTGGCTCAGCTACATCAGCTGCGCGGGCGGATCGGCCGAGGGACACGCAAGAGCGCCTGCATCCTGCTGTATGGAGAGAACCTGAGCCAGACGAGCGAAGCCCGCCTGACAGTAATCCGCGACAGCCAGGATGGGTTCCATATCGCCGAGGCCGATCTCAAGGCGCGAGGTCCCGGTGAACTCCTGGGCAGTCGCCAGACCGGTGAACAGCAGTTTCGCATCGCAGATCTGAACCAGCACGCACACCTGATGCCTGCAGTCATGGAACGCGGCGATCGGATGCTGGCCAGTCAACCGGAGGCTGTGGCGCGCCTGCTCCGCGTGTGGGCACCGGCCGATATCGGCCACCTGGGTGCTTAAGCGGTGGGATCGCGATTCAAGTCAACGACGTTTTCTTTTTCGAACACGAGGCCCGCGTCAGGGTCGTCAAACACCACCTGGTCGAGGCCGTTTTCAGTTTTTGCGACGGTCACCGCGATCACCGCGTCACCGGCGACATTGGTGGCGGTCCGCATCATGTCGAGCAGCCGGTCGACCCCCAGAATCAGCGCAATCCCCTCCACCGGAAGGCCCACCTGCTCGAGCACCATGGTCAGCATGATGAGGCCAACCCCTGGAACCGCCGCGGTTCCGATAGAGGCAAGCGTCGCTGTCAGAACCACTGTGCCAAGATCCACCAGGGTCAGATCGATCCCATAGAACTGAGCGATGAAGACCGTGGCAACCCCCTGCATGATCGCGGTGCCATCCATGTTGATGGTCGCCCCCAGCGGGATGACGAACGACGCGGTGGCATTGTTGACACCCAGTCGAAACTCAACGGTCCGCAAGGTCACAGGCAGGGTGGCCGCACTCGAAGAAGACGAGAACGCGACCATCATCGGCTCACGTATTTTGGCGAAGAAGGTGAAAACGTTAAGCCGGCCTATCAGGGTCAGAATCAGCGGATACACCAGCGTCAACTGCATGACCAGGACCGCTGCCACGGTCAGAAAGTAGGCCATCAGTTTTTTGATCTCGGCCCAGCCGAGCTCGGCGAAAAGCTTGAACATCAGACAGAACACCCCGTAAGGGGCGAGTTTTATGAGCATGGTGATCAACTTCAACATGACTTCGTTGACGTCTTCGAAGAAGCTCAGCACCCGCGCACCCGGCTTACCCGAACGGCTGATGGTAATTCCGAGCAGAAGCGCGAACGTGATCACCTGGAGCATCTTGCCTTCGGCCATCGCCGCCACTGGATTCGTCGGCAGGATGTCGATCAGCGTGTCTTTGATACTCGGAGAGGGCTTCGCCTCGTACGCAACCGTCGCAACCAGGCCTTCCACCCCCGTCCCAGGCTGCACAATGAGCGCAACTGTAACAGCGAGGCTCACCGCGATCGCGGTCGTGACCATGTACAGACCGATGGTCTTACCGCCGAGACGACCCACC
Source organism: Pseudomonadota bacterium (assembly GCA_027622495.1). Taxonomy (GTDB): domain Bacteria; phylum Pseudomonadota; class Gammaproteobacteria; order Pseudomonadales; family Azotimanducaceae; genus JAQBYL01. The sequence goes on along the minus strand of JAQBYL010000004.1, from coordinate 24,921 downwards.
TTTCCGGTCGCACCAAGGCTCGCCGAGCCGCACAGGAGCGACACAAACACCAGCGGAACAACCATGATTTTCAAGCTGTTCACAAAGAGCTGGCCACCGGCATCGAGAAAATCGCCGATGAACACACTGGCGAACCAGCCTTGCGGGTCGAGACCGATCCACTGAGCGCCAAGGCCTAAGGCAAGGCCTGCGAGCATGCCGATCAGGATGCGCACTGTGAGGTTCATTTAAGAGCCATGTCAGCCGATTTCGATCATTTCGAAGTCTTCTTTGCTGACACCACATTCCGGACAGACAAAATCTTCGGGTACATCTTCCCATCGGGTGCCTGGCGCAATGTCATCTTCCTCGCAGCCTTCCGCTTCGTCGTATATCCAGCCACACACGATACACTGCCACTTCTTCATTTGGCGTCGCCGTCTCCCTTGGGGGGTCAAAATCAAGGCGGGTAAACTACTTTGGCGCTTTTCAAATTGCAATTTTAGTTGGCCGGCGCCCGGCGACCTTTCAGTCAAGCTTCGGGTACACTGCGCAGCCGTGAATCAGACCCTTTCAGCGCTCAACCTCGATGCACACCTGCGTCTGGCGCGGCTCGACCGGCCGGTCGGCAGTCTGTTGCTGCTATGGCCGACATTGGCTGCGTTGTGGGCTGCCGCAGAAGGTCTGCCACCCCTTCTGCTTATTGTGGTGTTTGTGCTCGGCACTTTTCTGATGCGTTCAGCAGGATGTGTGGTCAACGATATAGCAGACCGCAACATCGACAGTGCTGTGCGCCGAACCCTCGACAGGCCGCTCGCCACCGGCGAGCTCACGGTGCGCGACGCCTGGCTGTTTTTTACCCTGCTCATTGGGCTTTGCGCCGGGTTACTGGTTTTTCTGAATCCTTTTACGCGCTGGCTTGCGTTTGGTGGTGTGCTGATCACCATGGCTTATCCGCTGATGAAACGATTTACCCACATGCCTCAACTGGTACTCGGCGCGGCTTTCAGCTGGGGGATCGTCATGGCCTATGGTGCAGTGCAGGGCAGTGTTCCAGCACAGGGCTGGCTGTTGTTCGTGGCTAGCCTCTTCTGGATCGTCGCCTACGACACCCTGTATGCCATGGCGGATCGGGAGGACGACCTGAAGATCGGAGTCAAGTCCACCGCCATTCTGTTTGGCAATGCCGATCGGCTGGCTGTTGGCCTGCTGCAGGCTCTGACCCTCTTTACCCTGGTGCTGTTTGGTCAACGCAGCGAGTTTGGCTGGATATTTTATGCCGGTCTTGCCGCAGTGGCGGCCTTGTTCATCCATCAGCAACGGCTGATCGTACGTCGCGCACCAGCGAACTGCATCAGGGCATTCGCAAACAACATCTGGGTTGGTTTCTGCCTGTTCGCGGCGGTTGTTTGCGAGTTTGCCGTGCACGAGTTTCAGGCTTGATGAGGTTCATCGGCCAGGCCATCGATCGTTTCACCGATGCAACCGGCCGCCTGGTTGGCTGGCTGTCGCTCTTCATGGTGCTGCTGACGGTGCTGGTGGTGGCTCTGCGCTATCTGTTTGATCAGGGCACGACCGCGTTGCAGGAATCCATCGTGTACCTGCACGGTGCGATGTTCATGCTCGGGATACCCTATGGGCTCAAAGAAGATGCCCATGTCCGGGTCGATATTTTTTATTCGAACCTGTCCGATCGACACAAAGACCTGGTCAACCTGGTTGGTCATCTTGTTTTTCTGCTGCCGGTGAGCGGGTTTATTTTTTACACCAGCCTGCCTTACGTCGAGCGATCCTTAAGCATCCTGGAAGGATCCAGCGAAGTCGGCGGCCTGCCCGGGGTATATCTCTTTAAAACCTTGATACCGATTATGGCCGCGATGCTCTTCATTCAGGGCATTGCTGAAATCATTCGGCTGCTGACCCGTCTGCCTACAAAGAGAACGCCGTGATCGAAGCCATTCCCCTGATCATGTTTGCGGTGGTGTTTGTGGTCCTGCTCGCGGGTTACCCGGTGGCGTTGACCCTGGCCGGTGTTGCCCTCACGTTTGCCTTTATCGGTGTGGCAGCCGGTGTGTTCAGCTTCTCTGACCTCGGCTTCATGACCCCGCGCCTTTACGGCATCGCGACCAATGCGACCCTCATTGCGGTCCCGCTGTTTATTTTCATGGGAATCATGCTGGAAAAGACCCGCATCGCCGAGATTCTCTTATCTGGCCTTTCGGGTCTGCTCGGTGGCTTTCGCGGCGGACTGGCCATCGCCGTGATCCTGGTCGGCATGTTGATGGCCGCCAGCACCGGTATTGTCGGCGCAACGGTAGTGACCCTCGCGCTGATGAGCCTGCCTTCCATGCTGCGCCAGGGGTACGACCCAAAGTTTGCCACCGGTACCATCGCCGCAACCGGCACACTGGGCCAGATCATTCCGCCTTCCATCGCTCTGGTGCTGCTGGGTGACGTGCTTTCCAACGCCTATCAGCAGGCTCAGTTGACGCAAGGGATCTTTGCGCCAAAAACCGTGTCGGTAGGTGATCTTTTTGCCGGTGCGATCATCCCTGGTCTGCTGTTGGTCGGGTTGTTTCTGATCTACGCGATCACTGTGGCCTTGCGCACCCCGCATCGCGTACGAAGTCTGCAGGCAGACATGGGCGAACCCATCAGTGCGGCTCAGATCGCCAAGGGTCTGGTTCCGCCGCTGCTCCTGATCGGCCTGGTGCTTGGCTCGATCCTCGGAGGGTTTGCAACCCCCACCGAGGCTGCCGGTGTTGGCGCCCTGGGTGCACTGATCCTGGCGCTGGGCTATCGCTCCTTGACCTTCGAAACCCTGCGTCAGGTTACCCAGTCCACATTGAAAACCACCACTATGGTGTTTCTGGTATTGATCGGAGCGTCGGTTTTTTCGCTGGTGTTCCGTGGTTTTGGCGGCGACGAAATGATTCATCACTGGTTCGATGCCATGCCGGGGGGGCCAATCGGTGCGCTGGCTGTGGTGATGCTGGTGATCTTTCTGCTTGGCTTCATGCTCGATTTCATCGAGATCATATTTGTCGTTGTGCCCATCGTCGGGCCGGTCCTCTTGGCTATGGGTATTGATCCCATCTGGCTCGGTGTATTGATCGCCGTCAATCTGCAGACTTCGTTTCTGACACCGCCCTTCGGGTTCGCTTTGTTTTACCTGCGCGGTGTAACGCCCGGCAGCATTTCCACCTTCGATATCTATCGCGGCGTGGTGCCTTATATCGGGCTGCAGCTTTTACTGCTGGCGGCACTGTTCGTCTGGCCGGCATTGGCGACGTGGCTTCCCTCTGCTCTGTATGGACGCTGACATGGCTGCACCCGCGATGATTACCACGCTGACTAACCTTTCAATCTGGGACGGCGAAAAGCACCTCGACGCGAATGCCCTGCGCTTGAACGGGTCCCAGATCGAACAGATCGGTGAAGCATCAGCCTTATCTCAAGGCGCCAGATTGATTGATTGCCGTGGTCTTACCGCCATGCCCGGTCTGATCGATGCCCACGTTCACCTTGAGCTGAATCCCGACGACAAAGACCCCCCAGACAAAACCGATCTCAAGATTGCACCGATCATGGCCGAGCGTGCCGCCGCCATGGTCGCGGCCGGGATCACCACCGCCCGTGATCTGGGGGGAGGCGCCTGGCTCGAACTTTCTTTGCGTGATGCGATCAATCGCGGTGAAGCCATCGGTCCGCGTCTGATCTGCAGCGGCCAGCCCGTGACCTCGCCGCAGGGTCACTGTCATTTCTGGAACGGCGTTGCCGCTGACTTTGAGGAAGCAAAGGTCGTCATGCAGCGCCAGCTTGAGCACGATGTTGACCTGATCAAGGTCATGGCGACTGGTGGTCGATTGACCCGCGGTTCCAAGCCAACCGATGTGCAGTTTGGTCAGGACACGCTTTCTCGCATCGTCGATTTTGCCCACGCGCACGGCAAACGGGTGGCAGCCCATTGCCACGGCACGCACGGGATACATCAGGCCGCCATCGCCGGTGTTAACACCATCGAGCACTGCTCGTGGGTGGGCGCGCAGGGTTGGGCATCCGACTACCAGCCGGACGTGGCGGATCTGATCGCATCACGGGGCATCTGGGTATCACCCACGGTAAACAGAGGTTGGCAACGGATGTTGGACAACACCAAAGGAGCGGTTCTGGCTCGGGTCAGATCTGCCTACCAGAACATGATGAACGCTGGCATACCGCTGATCGCCTCAACCGACGCCGGCATCCCCGGCGTTTATCACATGGACCTGCCCCATGCGTTGCTGGTGTTTGCTCAGATTGCCGGGCTCAGCGCGCAGCAGACACTTACCAGTGCGACACGCGATTGTGCACGCGCGATCGGGTTAGGTGATCAGACCGGAACGCTTGCTGCCGGTATGGCGGCGGACTTGTTGCTGGTGCACGGCGATCCGCTTGCGGATCTGGCTGTGATCACTGATCCCGCTGCCATCTGGGCTCGAGGTCGACAGATTAAACTCGCGATCTGATCGACACATCGAGCACATCTAACCCTTCCAGGCAGGCAGCCGTTTATTCAGAAAGGCGTTTACCCCTTCGGTGTAATCAGGTTCTTTCATCATCTTGTGGATCAGATTTTCTGAGTCGACCACCGCCGAAGCTGCGTCGCGATGAAGATCGCGATACACCTGCCAGCGGGTCTGGCGCAACGAGTTAGGAGATACAGTCGCAAGCATCCGCCTGACGTAGGCGTAAACCTCCGGCAGAAGATCCTCGACGGCAAAGGTGTCGTTAACGATACCGAGCGTCTTGGCCTCATCCGCCAGAAATACCCGGCTGGTCAGAAGCAGATCGTTTGCCCGGGTGAGCCCCACCATCCGCGGCAGCAACCACGACAGACCGTACTCCGCAGGCAGATTGAGTTTGCCATGAGCGGTGGTGAACTTGACCCCGTGGGCGGCAAACCGCAGGTCAGTAAAACAGGCAAGCGCCAGGCCTACACCGGCTACCGGTCCATTGATCGCCGCAATAATGGGTTTCGAAAGGCCAAAGTGGTATGCAAAAGAGGCATCAAACTCAGGGGCTACACCGTAGCCAGGTTGGGCCAGATCGTCCGGTGTACCCGGATCATAGCCACCTTTCCGGGAGTGACCCACCAGCGCATCTGAGTCGCCCCCTACACAGAACCCACGACCCTTGCCAGTGACGACGATCGCGTTGACGGACGCATCTTGATTCAACTGATCGAGACACCAGCGATACTCAGTGTGCATGCGCCCAGTCCAGGCATTCATGCGATCCGGCCGATTCAGCCACAGGGTGGCAATCCCGGCATCAAGGTCGATGGCCGTTGCTTTGAGCTCCATCTTCACCTCACGTTGATATAGGCGCGTTCGCTGATGTCATGATAGGCGCGGACACTGGCATAGAAGTCCATGTACGATTTATAGATCCGGCCGGCGATTTCACTCTCTTGGCTCGCTTCTTCCAGAACTTCGCTCGATGCGCTGCGAAATGCCGCGAGCACATCGTCGGGCAGCCTCCGGACTTCCACCCCGTGGTCATCGATCAGTGTCCTCAGGGCTGCATTATTCCGCGCTGTGAATTCCGCGAGCATTTCATCGTTGATGGCTTTGTTTGCAACTTCGACAATCTTTTTCAGATCGTCTGGCAGACTTTCCCAGGCTGCTTTATTGATTAGCGCTTCGAGAGTAGGTCCGGGTTCATGCCAGCCAGGGTAGTAATAGTATTTGGCAACCGTATGCAGACCAAAGGCCAGATCGTTGTAGGGACCGACCCACTCTGTTGCGTCGATTACACCGGTCTGCAGAGCGGTGAACAATTCACCCCCCGGCAGGTTGACCGGCACACCGCCGACTTTTTCAAGGACCGCACCGCCAAACCCGGGGATACGCATCTTCAGGCCTTTCACATCGGCCAGTGAGTTGATCTCCCTGTTGAACCAGCCTGCCATCTGAACACCCGTGTTCCCGGCGGGCATAGGGATCAGCGAAAACGGTTCGTACAGTTCCCGCCATAGCTCTAACCCGCCGCCAAAATACAGCCAGCCATTCATCTCCTGTGCGGTCATGCCGAACGGCGCCGTGGAGAACAGAGCAGCGATGGGAAACTTACTGCGCCAGTAGTAGGCCGCACCGTGGCCCATCTCGGCGGTGCCTTGAGACACCGCGTCGAACACCTCAAAGGGTCCGACCAGTTCACCGGCACCATACACCTTGATGTCGAGCCGGCCGTTACTCATCACCCGGACTGAGTCGGCAAACTTCTCGGGTGCCGTCCCCAGAGCAGGAAAATTCTTGGGCCAGGTGGTGATGAGTTTCCAGCGATAAGTTTTTTGCGGTTCGATCGAAACCTGCTCACTTTTACTCGACGCGTCAGTACCGCAGCCGGTGATGACGGTAAGCGAAGCAGCCAGAATCCATAGGCGCAGTTTTGTCACAGTGTCTCCCCAGATTGGCTTGGTTGATGTCTTACTAAAACCCTAATCCAGGGCGGCAAGATTCGCATAGCCGAGCATCAGCCATTTTGCTCCGGCATTTTCGAAGTTCACTTGTATACGAGCCCGGTCACCACCGCCTTCGCACTGCATGACAATCCCTTCACCAAATTTGGCATGCTTAACCCGTTGGCCCATATGCAGCCCACCCTCGACGGGTTCTTCGAAGAACCGGCTGTTCATGCCGCCCATCGGGCGTGATATGGCACCCCGCATGCGTACTTCTTCGAGCACCTCGGCAGGCAGTTCACCGACAAACCGGGAGGGACGATTGTAGGTATCGGTTCCATGCAGACGGCGGGTTTCAGCATAGGTCAGGTAGAGCTCCTGCATGGCCCGGGTGATCCCTACATAGCAAAGCCTGCGTTCTTCTTCCATGCGGCCCGGCTCATCCGCCGACATCCGATGGGGAAACAGGCCTTCTTCGAGACCCACCAGGAAGACCAGCGGAAATTCGAGGCCTTTGGCCGAATGCAGCGTCATCATCTGCAGCGCCGGACCAGTCTCTGTCTGCGTGTCGCCTGAATCGAGCGCCACCTGGTCGAGGAAGGCCTCTAATGCAGAACCCGCTTCGGGCAGCCTATCCTGACTTTGCGTCGCAGCAGACATAGTCGGAAACACCAGATCTCCAGTGAACTGGCGGGCTGCACTAACCAGTTCCTCGAGATTCTCTTTCCGGGCAAGACCCCGTTCACCACTTTCTTTGCTGTGATAGTCGATGAGCCCGGTTGCACTCACACAGGTTTCCGCGATCTCATGCAGCGCCTGATCCAAGGCAATCTCAGCCAGATCATCGACAAGTTTTAAAAAGTTGATGATCGCGTTTGCCACCCGCCCTTTGAATGCGCCTGCGACAATGCCGTCTTTGCAGGCCTGCCACAGGGACACGTTTCGTCGGCGCGCTTCGGCCCGGATGATTTCCAGAGTTTTATCGCCGATGCCTCTGGGCGGCAGGTTCACCACCCGTTCAAACGCCACCGCTGAGTGTCGATCGTGCAGCAGGCGCATATAGGCGAGCGCGTTTTTAATCTCAGCTCGTTCAAAGAACCGCAACCCGCCGTAGATGCGATAGGGGATGCGGGCCTGCAGCAGTGCTTCTTCAAGCACCCGTGACTGTGCATTGGATCGATACAGCACAGCCACTTCGTCCGGCGAGCCCCCCTGATCGATCCAGTTGGCCGCACGCTCAACCACAAAGCGCGCCTCATCCAGATCGTTGTAGGCCGAGTACACGCGGATGGGTTCGCCGTGACCGTCTTCGGTCCATAACTCCTTCCCCAGCCGATCTGCGTTGAAACCGATCAATTTGTTGGCGGCGATGAGAATGTTGGCCGTTGAGCGATAGTTCTGTTCCAGGCGGATGGTGTTGATCGGGGCGAAGTCGCGGCTGAACTGATGGATGTTCTCGACCCGGGCGCCGCGCCAGCCATAGATCGACTGATCATCATCCCCTACCGCCATCACCCGACCCGTCTTGCCTGCCAGCACTCTCAGCCAGGCATATTGAATGGTGTTGGTGTCCTGGAATTCATCGACTAAAAGATGCCCGAAGCGGTGCTGATAATGGCTCAGCAGATCCGCATTGTTGAGCCACAACTCATGCGACCGCAGCAGAATTTCGGCAAAATCCACCAGCCCGCCCTGATCGCAGACCTCCTCGTAGCTGCGATATATTTTTTTGTGGGCGATCTGAAACAGGTCATCGCCTGAAGGCACGTCGCGGGCGCGCTTACCTTCGTCTTTGGCCGCATTGATAAACCAGGCCGCCTGACGTGCTGGCCATTTCTGTTCATCGATGGCAAGGGAGCGCATGACCCGCTTAATGAGGCGCAATTGATCGTCCGAATCGATGATCTGAAACGCCTGCGGCAGGCCAGCCTCTTTGTAGTGCATCCGCAGCAACCGGTGCGCAATACCGTGAAACGTGCCAACCCACATGCTGCGTGCGGAGGTGTTTAACAACGCCTCCGTCCGCTGACGCATCTCAGCCGCAGCTTTGTTGGTGAATGTGACCGCAAGCAGACCGTGGGTTGACACCCCTTGCGCTTCCACGAGCCAAGCCATGCGATGAACCAGCACGCGGGTCTTGCCGCTGCCGGCCCCTGCGATGACCAGGGTATTACCAATTGGGGCGCCGACCGCCTCGCGCTGGCGGTCGTTCAAACCATCGAGTATGTGTGTGATATCCAACAGATCTGGCGGCGACGCTTTTAACCGCCTTGATTGAAACTTGAACGGTGCAATTTACTCCACTGTCACCGACTTGGCGAGATTTCGAGGCTGATCCACATCAGTGCCTTTCTGCACGGCGACGTGATACGCAAGCAACTGAAGCGGCACCACATACAGAATGGGTGCCAGCATCGGATGAACGGCAGGCAGTGAAATCACGGTCACCCCGGGTTCGTTTTCAAAGCCGGACTGGGCATCGGCAAACACAATCAGCTGTCCGCCACGAGCCCGCACTTCGTGCAGGTTGGACTTCACCTTCTCGAGCAACTCATCGTTCGGCGCCACCGCAACAACCGGCATGTCATCGTCAACCAGGGCTAAGGGGCCATGCTTGAGTTCTCCGGCCGGGTAGCCTTCGGCGTGGATGTAGGAAATCTCTTTCAACTTCAACGCTCCCTCCATGGCCACCGGGAACATGGTGCCGCGGCCCAGGAACAGCGCGTGGTTTCGATCGCTGAAGCGTTCTGCAAGCTTACAGATGGGAGCATCGAGCATCAGCGCCTGCTCGATCAGGTCCGGCAGGCTGTGCAGAGCAACCACAAACTCCTGTTCAGCCTGTGCGCTCAACCCCTGCCGACGTGCCAGCAGCAGCGTGAGTAAAAACAGATCCACAAGCTGTGCGGTGAACGCCTTGGTTGAGGCCACCCCCACTTCAGTCCCAGCCTGGATCATCAGAGCAATGTCAGATTCACGCACCAGCGAACTGGTCGGGACATTACAGATTGTGAGGGTGGCAAAATACCCGATATCGCGCGCGATCCGCAGCGCCGCCAGGGTATCTGCGGTTTCACCCGACTGTGAGATGGTGACAAAAAGATTACCGGGTGTGACTGCGACTTTGCGATAACGGAATTCACTGGCGATTTCTACCTGACACGGCAGGCCCGCCAGTTCCTCAATCCAGTAGCGGGCGATGGAGGCCGAATAGTAGCTGGTTCCACAGGCAACGATGGTGACCGCCCGCGTCTGATCAAATATGGCCGGCGCTTTGATCCCGAAGGCCTGCTCCAGGACTCTGGAGCGACCCGCACGGCCTTCGAGCGTACGGCGCAGAACCGCAGGCTGTTCGAAGACCTCCTTCTGCATGTGATGACGGTAGTTGCCTTTGTCGATGTCATCAACGCCAAGCTCAACCCGCACGCTTGCCCGCACCACGGACTCATCGTCGACATTCCACACCGATATACTGCTCGCGGTGATCTCGACCAGGTCGCCTTCTTCGAGAAAAATAAATCGGTCTGTCACCGGCCGTAAAGCCAGTACATCCGAGGCGATAAAGTTCTCGCCTATGCCAAGACCCACAACCAGTGGCGAACCCACCCGGGCGGCAATGATGCGTTCGGGTTCTGCTTTGGCGATCACCCCCAGAGCATAGGCACCTTCGAGCCTTTTCACCGCGCTGCGCACAGCCCCTAACAGACTGGCACCGGCCTGGTGATAGAAATCGACCAGATGGACGACAACCTCTGAATCGGTCTGTGAGCTGAACGCATATCCGTTATTCATCAGTTCGTCGCGCAGACATTCATAATTTTCAATGATGCCGTTGTGCACCACGCAGATGCGATCATTCGATGTATGCGGGTGTGCATTGGCGACACTTGGCACCCCATGTGTCGCCCAGCGGGTATGAGCGATGCCGACGCGGCCCTTTATCGGATGCCTGGCTACATCATCGGCGAGCTGTTTAACTTTGCCGAGGGTACGGCGCACATCAATGCAATCGCCTGCTTCGCTGATTACCGCAAGCCCTGCTGAGTCGTATCCACGGTATTCGAGCCTTTGAAGCCCTGCGACCAGAATCAGGGGAACATTACGGTCTGCGACCGCACCAACAATTCCACACATGTGTTATTCCTTGGCCATCCCGGCGGCGGGTCTGGCTAACTTTTCCGTTTACCCGGCCTTGTCCAGCCGGCTATGTTGCGTTGTTTGCCGCGGCCTACTGCCAGTTCGTTCTGGCGCACCCGCGTAGTTATGGTTGATCCAGCCGCCACGAACGCCCCATCATCAATAACAAGCGGGGCCACCAGGGTGCTGTTTGTACCCACAAATACGTCGCTGCCGATTCGCGTCTGATGTTTGTCGACACCGTCGTAGTTGCAGGTAATGGTGCCTGCACCGATGTTGCAGTCTGCGCCCAGGATCGCATCGCCAAGATAAGCCAGGTGACCGGCTTTGGTGCGATCCCCCAACACTGCTTTTTTGGTTTCAACAAAATTGCCGATGTGAACGTCGACGCCGAGATCCGTACCGGGACGCAGACGTGCGAAGGGACCGAGCGTACATCCTGCAGATATTGTTGCACCCTGTATGACCGTGTTGGGTTCTACCCGAACGTTGTCACCAAGTATCGAGTCCTCAATCACGACGCCGGAACCGATCGATACCCCATAGCCCAGCTTCACATCACCTTTGAGGACCACGTTCACATCAATGAAGCAGTCTTCACCCGCCGTGACCTGACCACGGACGTCAAGCCGTGCCGGGTCTGCAAGGGTTACGCCCGCATTCATCAGATCATCAGCCAGGCGTTTCTGGTAGCGTCGTTCGGCAACCGCCAGCTCCCTGCGATCGTTGATGCCGCTAACCTCATGGGCATCGTCTACCGGCACACCGTGGACGCTGATACCCTGCTGGTTAGCCAGCGCGACAATATCGGTCAGGTAAAACTCGCCCTGGGCATTGTCGTTATCAAGCTTGCCGATCAACTCTTTAAGCGCGCGGCCACCTAATGCCATGATGCCTGAGTTGATTTCGCAGATTGCCTTTTCACTCGGCGTTGCGTCCTTGAATTCGACGATCTTGCGGATATGCGTCGAGTCTTTTTCGTCACGCACGATCCGGCCGAGGCTCCCTGGTTCGTCGAAGTACGCCGTCACCACGGCAAGGCAGTCGGAACACGCAGCATCCACACACGCTTGAAGTGTGCTCTGTGTGACCAGCGGAACGTCACCTGCGAGGATCAGCACCACCGATGCATCGTTGACGTGAGGGAGTGCCTGGCTGACCGCATGACCGGTCCCGAGTTGTTCCTTCTGAACTACCCAGTTGATGGCAGTGCCCGTCAGACTACCTTGAACGAGTTGTGCTTCGTGACCAACGATCACATGGGTTGTGATCGGGGTGAGGGAGGTCGCGGTCCTCACCACGTGTGCCAACAGAGCTTGACCCGCCAGTAAGTGCAGTACTTTGGGCAACGCAGAACGCATCCGCGTTCCTTTCCCAGCCGCCAGTACGATCACTTCCAGGGTCATGGCCATCGCATCCTTGTAAGAGCAATGGACAATTATAGGGAGCGGCCAAAAAAAAGGGGCGACCTTTGTCACCCCTTCACCCTTACTTCAGTCAAACAGCTTTTCTATCGTCGCCGGCGCTTGCGGAGTTCCTCAAGTGTTCGGGATTGCGCCAGGGCTTCGGCGAGTTGCGCCGCCGCCAGCGAGAAGTCGGTACCGGCCGCTTGATCGGCCAGCGCCCGTTCCGCCGCTTCGCGTGCTTCGACCGCCGCAGCCTCATCCAGGTCTTCAGCTCGCGCCGCGGTATCGGCAAGGATGGTGATGATGCCCGGTTGAACTTCCAGAAAACCACCGGACGCAAAGAATACTTCGTCTTCGCCATTCTCGAGCGTCAGATGCACCGGCCCCGGTCTGATCCCCGTCAAGAGCGGCGCATGCCCGGGCAGAATGCCGAGTTCACCGATGCTGCCAACCAGGCTGATCATGGTGACCGCCCCGGAAAATATCTCGTGCTCGGCGCTGACGATGTCGCAATGTATGGTGGCCATTGGACCTTAGTCCTCCAGTTTTTTCGCTTTTTCGACGGCGTCTTCGATGCTGCCGACCATGTAGAACGCTTCCTCAGGCAGGTGGTCGTACTCCCCAGACAGAATCGCCGCGAAGCTTCGCACCGTGTCATCTCGAGAAACGAACTTGCCATCCTGACCGGTGAACTGTTCGGCCACGAACATCGGCTGTGAGAAAAACTTCTGAATCTTCCGTGCCCGGTAAACCAGCTGCTTATCTTCTTCCGACAGCTCATCCATACCGAGGATGGCGATGATGTCGCGCAATTCCTGGTAACGCTGCAGAGTCTGTTTTACCTGTTGCGCAGTATTGTAATGCGCTTCGCCGACCACCAGCGGATCGAGCTGACGGCTGGAAGAGTCGAGCGGATCTACCGCCGGATAAATCCCCAGGTCAGTGATTGCGCGTGACAGCGTTACGGTTGAGTCAAGGTGCGCAAAGGTCGTGGCCGGTGAGGGATCAGTCAGGTCATCGGCTGGTACGTACACCGCCTGGACCGAGGTAATCGAACCGGTTTTGGTCGTGGTGATACGCTCCTGCAGGACACCCATCTCGGCGGCCAGTGTCGGCTGATAACCTACCGCGGACGGCATCCGTCCGAGCAGCGCGGACACTTCGGTACCCGCGAGGGTGTAGCGATAGATGTTGTCAACGAACAGCAGAACGTCTTTGCCATCGTCGCGGAACTGCTCGGCGAGCGTGAGACCGGTCAACGCCACACGCAGACGGTTTCCAGGCGGTTCATTCATCTGGCCGAACACCAGTGAAATCTTATCTAGAACACCCGCTTCTTCCATCTCGTAGTAGAAGTCATTGCCTTCCCGGGTTCGTTCACCCACACCGGCGAAGACCGAAAGACCTGCGTGTTCGATGGCGATGTTGCGGATCAGTTCAAGCATGGTGACGGTCTTGCCGACACCCGCACCGCCGAATAGACCCACCTTGCCGCCCTTGGCAAACGGGCAGATCAGGTCGATGACCTTGACGCCGGTTTCCAGGAGTTCGTTACCACCGCGCTGATCTTCATAGCTCGGTGCCTTTGCGTGGATCGGGCGATGCTGCCGCGCGTTGACAGGTCCTTTTTCATCGATAGGCCGGCCCAGCACGTCCATGATTCGACCGAGAGTTTCTTCCCCCACCGGTATCGAAATGGGCGCGCCGGTATTGCTGACTTCCAGGCCGCGCGACAGACCGTCGGACACACCCATGGCGATCGTCCGGACGACACCGTCGCCCAGCTGCTGCTGAACTTCGAGGGTCAATCCAGCTTTGACGACGGTCAATGCATCGTAAATCTTTGGCACATCTTCGCGCTTGAACTCAACGTCCACCACCGCGCCGATCACTTGAACAATTCGACCGCTACTCATGCTTTTTAGCCTCTCTTTCGTATCAACCCGTTGAGCGGGTCGTTTTCAGGTTGTCGTAGGGTTCCGCGCGATCAAACCGCCGCGGCACCACCAACAATCTCTGCTATTTCCTGGGTGATCGCAGCCTGACGCGCGTTGTTGTAGATCAGCTTCAGCTCTTCGATCAATGTTTCTGCGTTATCGGTGGCCGCCTTCATAGCCACCATTTTGGCTGCCTGTTCACAGGCGCCGTTTTCAATCACCGCCTGATAGACCTGCGATTCTATGAAGCGCATCACCAGACCTTCGATCAGCTGGCGTGCATCAGGCTCATAGATGTAGTCCCAGCGATGTTTCATGCTGGAATCATCTTCCGCATCAAGCGGCAGCAACTGACGGCTGACCGGCCTCTGGGTCATGGTGTTGACGAACTGGTTGCTCACGATAAACAGTTTGTCGATCCGGCCTTCTTCATAGGCGTCGAGCATCACTTTGATGCCACCGACCAGATCGGCAACGGTCGGCTTTTCTCCAACATCGTGCAGCGCTGCCACCACGTTCCCGCCAACAGAGCGAAAAAACGCGCCCGCTTTGTTGCCGATCAGACCAAGATCCACTTCAACTTTTTTGCTCTGCCAGTCCACCATCTCGCGGACCAGCATGCGAAACAGGTTGACGTTCAGACCCCCGCACAGCCCACGGTCGCTGGAAACGACGATGTAGCCGACCCGTTTGACATCGCGACTGACCATATAGGTGTGGCGATACTCGGGGCTCGAATTTGCCAGGTGACCAATCATCTGACGGATCTTTTCGGCATAGGGTCTGCCCTGCCGCATACGTTCCTGCGTGCGGCGCATTTTACTGGCTGCCACCATCTGCATCGCCCTGGTGATCTTTTGCGTGTTTTCCACGTTGTCGATCTTGTTGCGAATTTCCTTTCCGACGGCCATCTATAGCGCTCCGTTAATAGGTCTGCGTCGCTTTGAACGTTTCGATTGCCGACTTCATGGTGTTGACCACGTCGTCGTTGTAAGCACCGGTTTTAACGATGGTGGCCATGAATTCACCGTGCTCCGCTTTCATGTAGCTCAAAAGCGCTGCCTCGAACGCGAGCACTTTATTGACTTCGACATCAACCAGGTAACCTTCAGTGGCAGCAAACAGGCTGACTCCCATTTCGGCAACGGTCATCGGCGAATACTGCTTTTGTTTCATCAGCTCTGTCACGCGCTCACCATGCTCGAGCTGACGACGGGTGACCTCGTCCAGATCAGAGGCGAACTGCGAAAACGCCGCCAGTTCCCGATACTGCGACAAGGCGCCTTTAATACCGCCAGAGATTTTCTTAATGAACGGGACCTGAGCAGCCCCCCCAACACGAGATACTGAGATCCCTGGAGAGATCGCCGGACGAAGACCAGAGTTGAAATTCTGGGTCTCGAGAAAGATCTGACCGTCGGTGATCGAAATCACGTTGGTTGGAACGAATGCCGAAACGTCACCAGCCTGGGTTTCAATGATCGGTAGCGCAGTGAGGGAACCGGTCTTGCCCTTTACCGCCCCATTGGTCATCGCCTCAACATATTTCGCGTTCACCCTTGATGCACGCTCAAGCAGACGTGAGTGCAGGTAGAACACATCCCCGGGATACGCCTCGCGTCCTGGCGGACGCTTGAGCAGCAGCGAGATCTGACGGTAAGCCCAGGCCTGCTTGGTCAGGTCATCATAGATAATCAGCGCATCTTCGCCGATATCGCGGAAGTACTCACCCATGGTGCAGCCGGAGTAGGGTGCAATGAACAGCATGGGTGCTGGGTCTGCTGCGGAGGCAGCAACAACGATGGTATTGTCCATCGCGCCGTGCTCCTCAAGGGTGCGAACCACGTTGGCGATGGTCGACATCTTCTGACCAATCGCCACATAGATACACTTGATGCCACTGTCGCGCTGGTTAATGATCGCGTCGATTGCGATGGCGGTTTTACCGATCTGGCGGTCGCCAATGATCAGCTCACGCTGACCGCGGCCGATCGGCACCATGGAGTCGATGCACTTCAAGCCAATCTGCACCGGCTGGTCGACACTCTGACGCGCGATCACACCCGGTGCGACCTTTTCGATCGGCTCGTTGCGCGTTGCGTTCAACGGCCCTTTGCCATCGATCGGGTTGCCGAGGGAGTCAACCACACGGCCAAGCAGTTCAGGACCAACCGGGACTTCGAGGATCCGACCGGTACAGCGTGCGGTCATGCCTTCTGAGAGCTTTTCGTACTCCCCGAGAACCACAACGCCCACCGAATCCCGCTCGAGGTTCAGGGCCAGACCGTAGACACCGCCGGGAAACTCGATCATCTCCCCGTACTGCGCGTCAGCGAGACCATGAATACGGACGATGCCGTCGGATACACCGACGATCGTCCCTTCGTTCTGAGCCTCCGCATGCACATCCAGGCTTTCAATGCGATTGCGTATGATGTCGCTAATTTCGGATGGATTAAGTTGCTGCATCGAGAATTCCTATTTCGACTTAACCGTGCACACAGGCACAGATAAGCACATCAAGTTTTGTGTAACGTTTCGGTCAGCTTGTTAAGTCTGCCGCGGATCGATCCATCAATGACGATGTCGCCAGCCCTGATGATCGCGCCACCAAGCAACTGCGCATCAACCACACTCGTGAGCACAACGCTCTTGTCAAAGCGTTTGGCCAGTGCACCGGAAAGTTTTTCGGTCTCGGCATCAGACAGCGCAAAGGCTGAGATCACATGTACATCGAGACTCTGCTCTTCGACTGCCTTCAGGGTTTCGAACTGGGCAGCGATTTCGCCAATCAACTCAAGCCGGCCATTGTCCGCCAGAACCTGAACAAACTTTTTACTACGATCGTTCAGTTCATCGCCTAACGTTTCGATCAAGCGAAACGCCTTGCCGGTTGAGGTAATTTCCGGGCTGGCAAGCAAGCTTGCTACTCGCTCGTTGTGCGCAACCGCATCCAACATGCCCAGCATTCTCGACCAGCGGTCCAGTTCTTTGTCTTTTTTTGCAAGGCCAAACGCGGCATTCGCGTAGGGTCGGGCAAGTGTGGCTAGTTCCGCCATGGGCCTAAAGTTCCTGCGCCAGGCGATCGAGCATCTGCGAATGGCGAGAAGCGTCGATGCTGGACTCAAGCACTTTCTCTGCACCGGCCAGGGCCAGCACTGCAACCTGACTTCGCAAGGTCGCTTTGGCTCGATTCATTTCCTGCTCAATTTCCTGAACAGCAGCCTCTTTCAGCCGTAGACCTTCGTCGCGGGCATCCTGCTTGGCTTCTTCGACCATCTGATTGGCTCGGTTACGCGCCTGCTCAATGATGCCCTGGGCCTCTTCTTTGGCTTTGGTAAGTTCCAGCTCAGCACCGGAATGTGCTGCGGCCAGATCCTTTTGAGCCTGTTCTGCTGCACTTAAGCCCTGAGCAATCGCTTCCTGCCGTTCACGCATGGCAGTTTTGAGCGGCGGCCAGATGTACTTCAGACAAAACCACACGAATACGAAAAACGTGAGGGATTGACCTATGAGGGTAAAGTTCAGATTCATCGCGACGTCTTCCTGTTTTTATCTAGGATAATCGAACGCTCTCACGCACCCAGAGCGAAGATCACATACAGGCCGATACCGACCGCGATCATGGGTACTGCATCGACCAGACCCAGCACGATGAAGAGCTGGGTTCTGAGCATCGGCAGCAGTTCAGGCTGGCGTGCAACCCCTTCCAGAAATTTGCCGCCAAGAACGCCCACGCCGATGGAGGCGCCGACAGCACCGAGGCCCATCATCAATGCTCCGGCGACGATAAGAATGGATTGTTCCATGTTCACTCCGTTTTATGAGTTGTTATGTGTACCAATTGGTACGTGGCTTTTGATCAGTGTTCCTCAACATCGTGGGCTTGCGCCAGATACACGATGGTCAGAACCGCGAATATAAATGCCTGCAGCGTAATGATGACTACGTGGAACACCGCCCAACCCCACTGCAGCACGCCGCCTAAGAGGTTGACCGCGATTCCACCGGAAAACATGACCGCGAGCAGAACAAATATCATTTCACCGGCATACATGTTGCCAAACAGACGCAGCCCCAGCGACAGGGGCTTGGCAATCAGCGTGACAAATTCAAGTATGAAGTTGATCGGTGCAAGGATTTTCGGAAACGGGTGGAAAGAGAGCTCTGCCAGAAAACCGCCCGCTCCCTTGCACTTGATACTGTAATAAAGAATCAGGCCGAACACTGAAAAGGCCATGGACATGGTGATGTTCGGATCGGTGGTGGGAACGACCTTCATGAAGTGCACACCCATTGCGCTGGCAAGCATCGGTATCCAGTCCACCGGAACCAGGTCCATCAGATTCATCAGCCAGACCCAGACAAAGATAGTCAACGCCATGGGTGCAACCAGATCGTTCTTGTGGCTGAAGATGCTGCTGGTGGTGTCGTCAATGAAGTCGACGATCATCTCCACAAAGTTCTGCAAGCCCCCCGGCACACCGGCGGTGGCACGACCGGCAGCACGGGAAAAGACAAACAGGAAAACCAGGCCCATGGCGATGGACCACCCCATGGAGTCTACATTGATCGACATGAAACCCATTGATGCGGCTTCCTGCGCACTTTGCGCAAACCCCCAGGATCCATCCGGCAGCTGACCATAGGTGAGATTGGTCAGGTGATGCTGAATGTATTCACTGGTAGTCGGATTTTCGCTCGCCATACTTTTTCCTTTGTCACACTTAACCGCAGTGTGGCTGTCAATCCAATTACCTCTTCTCAAGCGCAAGGGCGCTCGACCTTCCGCGGGTTCTACGAGGCAATCATTTCGGTATTCCGGCCTGCCTTGCCGACAGTAGCGGCACCACCAGATACATCGCCTGCGCCGCCACCAGTGCCGTAAAAAAACCCAACGGTGCGGGCCTGATAGAGACAAACGCCACCACCATCAGACCGATCGCTGCGAGGCTTTTAACCGCACCCTGCGCTACCAGCACTGCCCCCCGCCGTGTGCGATGCGCACGCCAGGCGAACCAGGCTGCAGGCAGTACGCTCACTACACCTCCGATCAGCGCACCGCGACTTTCGGCTACTTCTACCAGACTCATACCAACCGCAACAACAACAACTGCGATCAGCTGGGCAATCACAATCCGGTAAGTCAGAGGCATGACAAGCCATCAAAGGCGGCGCGCATTATAATGATCCGACCGCATCCCTTCAACGCAAAGGCAGCACTTGTGCAAAGAGAATTTAGGGTTTCGATTTGAAATGGGCAAGAATCCCATCCAGTTCATCCAGATCGTTGTAGCGGATCACAACCTGACCTTTGCCGCTTTTTTCCTGACGAATACTGACTGGGGCACCCAGATGATCGGTCAGACGCCGTTCAAGACGCGCCGTGTCGGGATCGGCAGTGATTTCAACCCGCTCCGGCTGCGGATTCTGCAGGCGTCGCACCAGCGCCTCGATCTGGCGAACTGACAGACCGCGGTTGACCACCTCATGGGCGAGGCGCTCCTGATCAAAGGACTCTAAAGACAGGAGCGCGCGCGCATGGCCCATTTCCAACTGACTCTCAAGAAGCATTGTCCGGACCGCGGGTGCGAGGTTCAGCAGGCGAAGCAGATTGGCCACCGCCACCCTGGACTTACCTACCGCATCAGCGATCTGCTGCTGGGTCAGATTGAAATCCGTGCGCAGACGTTCGAGGCCCTGTGCCTCCTCCAGTGGATTCAGATCTTCACGCTGCATGTTTTCGATCAGCGCCATGGCGGAAGCCTGCTCATCGCTGAGCGTTCTGACGATTGCCGGGATCTTCTGTAAGCCTGCAATCTGGGCTGCGCGCCAGCGTCGTTCACCCGCAACCAGTTCATATCCGCCCTGGGGTCGCGGGCGCACCAGAACAGGCTGCATCACTCCCTGGGCTTTGATCGACGCCGCCAGTTCATTGAGGGCCGCGTCATCAAATTTGCGTCGCGGCTGATACTGGCCGCGAAACAGCTGATCAAGAGCAAGTTGCCCGTCACCTTCAACGGAAGTGTTTTCAACCGGCACCGCGCGATTATCACCGCCTAAAAGCGCATCCAGACCGCGCCCGAGTTTTTTTCTACTCACGCGCGGTGTTCGCCAGATCGGGTTTGCTTATTCACCTGTGCCAACTTCAAGCTCCGTGTGTTTGCGTGTCAGCTCTCCAGCCAACGCCATGTAGGCCACAGCACCACGCGACTGACGATCATAGAGGATTGCCGGCAAACCGTGACTCGGTGCTTCGGCAAGCCTTACGTTGCGAGGTATGACAGTGCGAAACACCTGATCGCCAAAAAATTTCAGAAGCTGGCGCGACACATCGCGGGTGAGGCCGTTGCGCGGATCATACATCGTTCGTAAAAGGCCCTCTATTTCAAGCGACGGATTGCCGCGCTCGCGGACCGTGTCGATGGTTTCGAGCAGCGCGCTCAATCCCTCCAGCGCGTAGTACTCACATTGCATGGGGATCAGCACACTGTCTGCAGCGATCAGCGCATTGAGGGTCAGGATGTTGAGCGAAGGCGGGCAGTCGATAACGATGAAATCGTAATTTTCGCGACATTCATTCAGACGCTCACGCAGCCTGCGTTCACGATTGCTGACCGACAGTAACTCGACCTCGGCTGCTGTCAGATCGGTATTTGCAGGGATGAGGTCAAAGTCCCCTGCACAGGTTTTTAACACCTCCGACAGTTCAACCCCTTCGATCAACCATTCGTATATGTTCAACTCCTGGCTGTTCTTGTCGATTCCCGATCCCATGGTGGCATTGCCCTGAGGGTCGAGATCGATCAACAGAACCCGCGAACCAGCAACAGAGAGCGAAGCTGCAAGATTGACGGATGTCGTGGTCTTCCCGACACCGCCTTTCTGATTTGCTACCGCGATGACCCTGCTCAAGCGCCGTCTGCCCGTTTGTCTGTTTGTTTTATGACCACAACAATACCATGCGTGTGGTCCATGCCAGGCACATCGATCGCTACTTCTCGAACGCTTGCTGCACCCGATAGCGACACTGTTGCTGTGGCTGCGTCGCGGGTCGTTGACATGACGATCAGGGTTCCGGCCATGGCAAGTTTCGGTTCAACAAGCTTCCACACGGCCTCGACACCGGCAACCCCACGACTGACCACGGTATCGAAGCTGTGCTCCATATGCTGCCAGTCTCGCGCAAACACTTCGACATTGGCCAGACCCAGATCGAGCTTTGCCTGTTCCAGAAACCGCGCCTTCCGCTCGCGTCGCTCGACAAGAGTGAAATGTCGTTCCGGAGAGGCCAACGCAAGCGGTATCCCGGGCAGCCCACCACCCGACCCGAGATCTGCGATTCGTTCGCCGTTGAGCCACGGTACCAGTGTCAGTGAATCAACCAGATGACGCGCCTCAAGTCGGTCGATGTCTTTGCGTGAGACGAGGTTTGTCACCTGGTTCCAACGCAGCAGCAGATCACGGTACTCAATGAGCTTCGCCAGACCCACGGAATCAAGGCTGACGCCGGCACTTGTGATCAGTTGCCCAAGGCGCTGCGTGTCAGCGACCACCCTGTTGCAGTTTCCTCGTGTGAATCAACAGCACAGACAGACCCGCCGGTGTCATTCCGGGAATTCTCGAGGCCCGCGCAAGCGATTGAGGCCGCGCATGGGTGAGCTTTTCTTTCAGTTCGTTTGAAAGCCCTGCAATGTGCTCGTAGTCGAGTGTATCCGGCAGGTTGATCCCTTCATGGCGACGTATCCGGGCGATCTCTTCGTCCTGGCGTTTGATGTAGCCTTCGTACTTGGTTTCCGTTTCAATAAGCTCCGCAATATCTTCCGCCACCGGCCAGTCGATGAGGGACGCAACGTCAGCGATGCGGACCTGCGGGCGCTTAAGTAACTCAAGCAAAGTGGTGTCCCGATTCACCGCTTCACCGATCAACAGCCCAACCTTTGCTGCCATATCGGATCCGGCCAGGACCCGGTGAGCGCCTAACAGCGCACGCCCCTGCTCCACCACTTTGAGTCTTGCCTGAAACGCTCGAAAGCGCTCATCGCCCACCAGACCCATCGTTCGACCGACCTCGGTCAGGCGCTGATCAGCATTGTCTTCGCGAAGCCGCAGACGAAACTCAGCCCGACTGGTGAACATCCGGTAGGGTTCAGTCACACCAAGATTAACCAGGTCATCCACCAGCACACCGATATAGGCCTCATGGCGGCCCGGACACCACGGGGTTTCACCGCGACTTTTACGGGCGGCATTGAGCCCCGCGATCAGACCCTGGGCGGCGGCCTCTTCGTAGCCTGTGGTGCCATTGATCTGCCCGGCAAAAAAGAGTCCCTCAACCGCCTTGGTCTCAAGCGAATGATTCAGATCGCGAGGGTCGAAGTAGTCATATTCGATGGCGTAGCCCGGCCGCGTGATGTGTGCATTTTCGAAACCGCGGATACTCTGCACCAGCTGCAGTTGTGTGGCGAACGGAAGGCTTGTGGAAATGCCGTTGGGGTACAGTTCATTGCTGGTCAGACCTTCGGGCTCGACAAAAATCTGATGCTGCGTACGATCGGCGAAACGCACCACCTTGTCTTCAATACTCGGGCAGTAGCGCGGACCACGGCCTTCGATTCGACCGCTGTACATGGGCGAGGTGTGCAGTGCGCCACGAATGATGTCGTGGGTTTGAGCGTTGGTGTAAGTAATGTGGCAGTTCACCTGACGCGGATGTGGCTGCGGCAGGAATGAAAGGCTCGGCAACGGGTCATCCCCCGGTTGCACCTCCATGGCCGTAAAATCAACCGAACGGGCATCGATTCGCGGCGGTGTGCCGGTCTTCAGACGGGCGGTGCGAAATGGCAGGGCGCGCAGTCGCTGTGCCAGGGCGTTGGAAGGGGCATCTCCGGCCCGTCCGCCCGGATGGTTATCCAGGCCGATATGGATTACGCCGCCCAGAAAGGTGCCTGTGGTCAACACGACTGCAGGGGCCAAAAAGCGCAGGCCAATCTGCGTGACAACACCGCCAATCTGGTCATTTTCAACGATGAAATCGACTACCGATTGCTGAAACACGCGCAGGTTGGTCTGAGTTTCGACGAATTCGCGAATCGCCTGGCGATAAAGAACACGGTCCGCCTGCGCGCGAGTGGCCCGCACAGCTGGACCCTTGCTGCCGTTGAGGACCCGCATCTGGATGGCCGCCAGGTCCGCAGCCTTGCCCATGACGCCATCGAGGGCATCAATTTCCCGCACCAGGTGGCTTTTACCAATTCCACCGATCGCAGGATTGCACGACATCGCACCCAGGGTTTCGAGGCTCATGGTCAGCAGCAGGGTCTGCGCACCGGTTCGAGCAGCAGCAAGCGCTGCCTCGGTACCGGCGTGGCCACCACCGATCACGATCACGTCGTAGCGATCAGGATGATCCATCACTTTTTAAAGCCCATCTCACGAAAGGTGGGGCAGTATAGTGGTTAGCCGGAGATTTTAAAGATCAGGTCTCTTCGTCGTCCGGGCTGACGAGAAAGCGCTGATTTTCAGCGCGGATTTTTGCCGACTGATCGTCATACAGAAAGGGTAAAAAGCAGAAGCGTTCACCGGACGTGACCGGGGTCGCTTCATGCAGCAGGGAGCAGGAAAACACCACCGCACCGCCCAGCGGAGGCGCATAGCGTTGCTGACCAAATTCCGGAAAGCGCAACTGGCCCCCTTCGTACTCGCCGGTGTTCAGATTGATGCTGACTGCGAACTTGCGATGCACGGTACCCTTGGTGGTGTTGTCGCGGTGAGCGCGGAAGAAGCCGCCGCTGCCACCGTCATAGCGAGCAACGATATAGCGCTCGATTCGAGTGGCGCGGAGCGCGAAGGCCTTGAGTATTTCTGGCACCAGACGGTTGTACATGCGGTGGACGCAAGCCCCACGCAAGTCCTCATCCTCTATTGTCTGATCCCGCCGCATTTTGTAAGTGTTGTCATAAACCGGCACGGTTTTGCCTTCCTTTTCGCGCATGAAGCCGGATTCGCGGCCACCATTTGATCGGTAGTATTCGATCAGAGTGCGACACAGACCAGCTTCAAAAACCCGCGGAACAACCAATACCGGCGCCGGGGCTTCGACCAGCTGATCACGGTTGACTGGGGGAATGCTGGCAACCTGTTTCATCACATCCTGAACATGATGCTCCGCATCGTCCCCGAACGGCACCACCGCAAACACGCGCATGCGCTCATCCAGGACGTAGGTAAGCTGCGACAATCGATCACCCCTTTCAGGATTTTCATGAACGCCAAACTGCGCCGCAATTGCCCGGTCATAGTCAAGAAAGTACCGATAACCCGGCACCTGTTCGCGAATTCGCTCCTGCGCCACATCCTCGGGATCATTGGTCACCCCGAAAAAGACACAGGAACGATCATCAAAACGATCCGGTCGTCGACTGAACGCCGCAAGACAAGCACTGCTGCGGGGATCGGCTGCGGAGCCGAAGAAACACAGCACGATCGTCCGACCTGATGCCGAGTCGAAAACAAAGCGTTCCTGTTTGGTGGTAGGCGCAATAAAAAGCGGTGCCGCCTCGCCAGTCGTCAAGATCCGGACAGGTTGGCTGGTGGCACTTTCAGCGTTATTGGCAGACATAAGATCCGTCCCGTGATCGCACGCAACTTCAGACCCGATATGCTAACAAGATTCTACCCGGCTAAAAGTGCTTGAGGGCCAGAAACGGGGAGCAGATCACACTTATCCTCTGGGTGCGCCGGGGTTATTTGCCAATACAGAAACTAGAAAAACGTCTAAATCCCTTCTGTTGCTGGGTTTTTGATTCTTTGAAGGCCGTTATGGGCACACATTTGGGCACACATTTGGGCTTTACCTGTAAAACTCTGGCTCTTTTATTAAATTTTCCCACCCACACCTTTAAACTTCTCCACAAACGCGGCGATCTTTTGAAAAACGCTCTGTTTCTTCGTTAAACCGTAATTGATCGCTGCAAGCCCCGCAAATACGCGGTGTATGACTTTCCATATTCATTTCATA
>JAQBYL010000372.1 GCA_027622495.1 Pseudomonadota bacterium | reverse complement strand
AATGTATATGCCATGGTCGAGAGGCCGCACTTCGAAATTCTCGATACCTGGAACGTTGGCGGCTTACGCGGGTCAGGCTCACACGATGTTCGTCTGGACAATGTTTTTGTTTCCGACAATAGAATTGTTGCACCCATGGGCGCAAACAAAAACGATTCCGCCTTTCTGCGCTTTCCACTGGGTGCGCGTCTGGCCTATAACAAGGTAGCAGTCAGTCTGGGTATTGCGCGCTCGGCGCTGCAGGTTTTTGAAGCCCTCGCAGAGGGTAAACATCCGCGCTTTACTTCGACTTCTCTTCGCGAGCGCGCCAGTGCCCATCGGGCGATCGCAGAAGCGACCGTTCGTGTGCGCTCGGCAAGAGCACTGGTTTTTGCAACAGTTGAGGAACTCTGGCAACAGGTGCTCAGTCGTTCACATATCACCACACGGGAACGGGCGCTGTTTCAGCTGGCCTGTTCCGATGCCGTAAGAGGCTGTGCCGCGGCTGTTGATCTGGTGGCTGATGCTGCTGGCACTACGGCCAATCAACTTGGCCATCCACTGGAACGCATCGCCCGCGATGTGCGGGTGGTCAGGCAGCATACAACGGTGGCTGCACACCATATTGACGATGCCGGGCGTGTCCTTCTGGGGCTGCCGCCGGAAGGTCTCATGTTGAAGGGGCTCAGATGAGCCCCGCTTTGACGCTGTGTGCTTCAATGGCGTCGATCGTGGCGATCGTTGCTGTGTTTACCACCATGTTTTGAGTCGTGTTTTCCTCCGTATTTGCTATGTTTCCGGCTTTTCCAGTCATGTCTGCTGTAGTGTCGACGATCATAGTCGTAAGCCATATCGACACGGTGGTGTGGATGCGGCGTGGACCTCGAAGAGTGAGGGTGACCAAAGATCGTGCGCCATCGGTACCACTGATAGTGCTGCCACGCATCGCTGTGATCCGAGTGGACATGACGGTCCACAACCGCGGTCCTGGCACCACTATGGCCGTCACGACGGCCATCATCAGTGCTGTGTGCAAAGCCCACGGTTGGAACGATCACCGCGAGAGCCAAGGCACCAATACCGAGCCATTTTGCATTTGAACGTTTCATCGGATGTCTCCATTAACAGGTGGAGCAACTATGGTCCAGGGAGCCTGAATCGCCGATGAACTCAATCTGTCTGCCAGCTGAACCAGAAACCTGTTTCGATCAACTGATATGCTTGCCTGCATGAAGCCAGAAAACATCAGCTGGACCTTACCCGGCAAAGAGGGCCTTACGATTCGTGGCCTGGAATGGGGCAAACGCGGACCTGTGGTACTGCTGCACCATGCCAACGGCATGTGTGCACACACCTGGCAACTGGTGGCAGCGGATCTCGCAACGCAATACCACGTGTTCGCCATCGATGCGCGCGGGCACGGTGATTCCGGCGCACCCCCGGCACCTGCTGCCTATACGTGGGGTGCGTTCAGCGCGGATCTTCACTACGTTGCCAGAGCAATCCTGAAGGGTTGCAACCAGCAATCTGTGCGTCTCGGCATCGGCAGTTCGTTCGGGGGCATCGTTACCTGCATCACGGCAGCCGGTGCACCCGACCTTTTCGACCAGATCATCATGCTGGATCCACCGATCCATCCGGACCCGGAGACCTTGCGGTTACTTGGTGTGGAATTTCCCGATCAATCATCGACTCGCGACATCGTCACGCAAACTCGAAAACGTCAGGCACTATGGCCTGACCGGGCTGTTGCTGCAGAAAAGTGGCGGTCGCGGCCGGTGTTTCGGAACTGGCAGCAGGAAGCCTTTGATCTGTACATCCAGCACGGCCTGCGTGATTTAGTCGACGGCGTAGAACTCAAATGCGACCCGGAAGTAGAAGCAACTATCTTTGATATAACCCGTCATCTGAAGTTTCTGGACTGGACCGGAAGTCTCGAGGTGCCGATTCTGATTGCCCATGCCGCCGACAGTTTTTTCCCCGTTGATCTGCATCGCGCGATCGCCGCAAGAATGAAAAATGCCAAGGTTGTCGAGCTTGATGGGGGGCACATGCTGCCTATGGAAGTGCCCCATAAAGTGGTCGCGCTGATCAGGCAGTTTGCCGCGTTGGGTTCAGCGCCTGGCCAGCCAGCGGGGTAAAAAGTCCACGACCCTCGAATCACTGTGTTTGATCTGTGGCAGAGCATTCCTGCCAATTACAAACTCTGCCAGTTCTTCGGCACGAAGCGGCTGGCTGATCAGAAAGCCCTGGATTTCGTCGCAACCAAAGCTCTTCAGGATCTGCATTTCCTGCTCATCCTCAACGCCTTCTGCAAGGATTCGAAGACCAGCCGTACTGGCCATGGCCACAATCGCCTTGACGATTGCCTGGTTGGATCGGTTGAGGTGCAGGTCTTTAATAAAGCACCCGTCTATCTTCAGCACATTGAGCGGCAGAGCGTTCAGATGGCTCAGAGACGAATAACCGGTTCCAAAGTCATCCAGCGACAATTGAATGCCGCGCGACTGCAGTTCCTGCAAAGACTGAACGGCAGTTTTCATATTCTGGATGACACCGGTTTCGGTGATTTCAACTTCAAGTGATCGTGGGGATACACCCCATTCGTCCACCACGGCCAGAAAACGCCGGGAAAAGTCTTTGTCGCGCAGATCCACCGGCGACACGTTGATTGCCACCCGCAGGTCGCTCAAGCCCAGAGGCTCCCAGGATTTGATCTGACGACACACCTCTGTGAGCACCCAGTCAGTCACCTGCGGTATCAGGCCACACTGCTCCAGCACCGGCACGAATTCCAGGGGTGAAACGATGCCAAGTTCCGGATTGTTCCAGCGGATGAGAGCTTCCACACCGTTGATCCGTCCGGTTCGGAGGTCCGTCTTCGGCTGATAGACCAGCATGTATTCGTTATCGCCGATTGCTTTATGCAGCAACGTTTCCATACGCAGTTGCTTTTTAGAAACACGATTCATTTCCTTGGAATAGAACGCAACATTGATCCGTTCATTGTTGCTTCGCGAATAACTTCTCGCAGAAGCTGATGCGTCCACTACGGCGATGATGTCATCTGAATCGTGTGGGAAAACACTGATTCCAATATTGCCTGAAAACAACATTTCCTCACCGGAAAATTTGAGTGGGGTCGACAGCGCCCGCTTGATCCGTCGCACCAGCTGAGCAACCGACTCCACGTTATCGATGTCACTGCACAGGATGACGAATTCATTGGTCCCGGTGCGAGACAGAGTTGAATCGCTGGGGATCGAGATCAACCCGACGGTATCTGTGGTTCTGAATATCGCACCCAGGCGTTCAGCGAGGGCTTTTAACAGTGTGTCTGCGGCTTCTTTGCCAAATGCATCGTGGACCCGCTGCAGAACATCGAGTTCTAATGACAGCACCGCGATCACACCGCCACCGCGTTTGGCACGTTTGGCAGCCTGATGGCAGCGGTCCAGAAGCAGCATGCGGTTCGGAAGCCCCGTCAACTCATCGTGCAGCGAGCGGCGGAAACTTGCTTCGTCTTTGGTCGATAGCTCGATCTCCAGCCGTTGAATCTCAGACTTCAACTCGTGCACGTCAACATCTCTTAAAGATCGGTCGGTATGTGCTGTGCTGGCACTTACTGCTGCTGGCTGTGTAGCCACAATCCCCTTCCTCCGCTCCGCCGAATCACTGCCATAGCAGACTACCCTGTTCCGGCCGCTTTCTTTGGCGATGTAGAGCGCCTGGTCGGCAAGCTCAACCAGATCCATGGCGTTGCCAATGGACTTCTTGTAGGCAGAAACACCAATACTGACAGTGATGCTGAACAACTCCGTACCCGTGGAGTTGCTCACTGCGGCGATGGCGCGACGCAACCGTTCAGCAACATCCTTTGCACGGTCAATATTCAGACCCGGTACAATCAGACAGAATTCTTCTCCGCCATAACGGCCAACAACATCCTCTTCGCGTGATTCGCTGTTGAGTATCTCGGCCACCCGTTTGATGACCTCATCGCCAACGGCGTGACCATAGCGGTCGTTAATCCGCCATCCGGCCAAAGGGGGTGAGGATGCCTGGATCTAACAAATCGATGTTTACTGCATTCGACAGCCGCCTGAAGAGGCGCGCGTTGTCCATGAGGCTGCCAAGTGCGCAGGTCATTGTCAGCCACACCAGAAGGGGTACAACCGTTGAAATGAACGGTCCCAAACCTGCCGAAATCTGCAGCATCATCACCTCGAAGCTGCCTGCCATCAATCTGCTCTGCAGTAACCACATACCTGCGCCAAAACCGATATTCAGCAGGAACCAAACAACGGACTTGCGACTGATTCCCGACCGCAGGCGCTGAACCTGCTGCGGAACCAGCGATAGATGTGGCGTCAATTCGTCCAGTGCTTCTTCGGTGCGGCCGGTGATGAAATGAAAAACCGGCGCCACATAAGCGACGATCGCGCAGAAGAACAGCGCAAAAGGCCAGCTGTAGCTCCGGTGACCCGGCGTAAGGGAATCTGCAAGAGCCAGCAGCAACGCTATCGCGAAAAATAATCCCGCCGCCGAAA
>JAQBYL010000371.1 GCA_027622495.1 Pseudomonadota bacterium | reverse complement strand
GATGCCTTCCCCGGTCTGACCGGTATCGACCTCAACCGGACCGGCACCCCTTTGCTGGAAATCGTCACCGAACCGGATATGCGCAGCGCCGAAGAAGCCGCCAGCTATTTCCGCCAGCTGCACAATCTGGTGCGCTATCTGAAGATCTGCGATGGCAACCTGGCAGAAGGCAGCATGCGCTGCGACGTGAACGTGTCTGTGCGCCCCCGTGGTCAGGCTGAGTTCGGCGAGCGCGCCGAGATCAAAAACATCAACTCATTCCGTTTTGTGGAACGTGCAGTACGCGCAGAATCCGAACGCCAGATCGACCTGCTCGAAGCGGGTGGCGTGGTCGAGCGGGACACCCGCCTGTACGACGAAGTTCGAGACGAAACCCGATCGATGCGCAGCAAAGAACTGTCGGACGACTACCGCTATTTTCCCGATCCGGACCTGCTTCCACTGGAGATAACCCCGGCTTTTATCGAGGCGATACGGGCATCCATGCCGGAGCTGCCTGGCGCACGTCGTCAGCGTTTTATTCGAGACCTGGGTTTGAGCGAATACGACTCCACGCGTCTCACAGAAGACCCCGATGTCGCCGATTATTTCGAAACCGTGACCAGTGAGTGCCCGGACATCAAACTGGCTGCCAACTGGGTTCTTGGTGAGGTGAGCGCAAGCCTGAACAAATCAGATCTACCGATTGCGCGTTCCCCGGTTAGCGCTGCGTCCCTGGCAAGCCTGCTGGCGCGCGTTCTCGACGGCAGCATTTCCGGCAACGCTGCGAAGACGGTGTTCGAAGCATTGTGGGCGGGGGAAGGTAATGTTGATTCTATAATCCGCGGCAAGGGGTTGGAGCAGATCAGCGACAGCGGCGCTCTGGCCGCTATCGTCGCGGAGGTGGTGGCAGCCAACCAGCCTCAAGCTGCTCAGTTCCGAGCCGGAAAAGACAAGCTGCTGGGCTTTTTTGTCGGCCAGGTCATGCAGAAGACTCAAGGCAAGGCTAACCCGAAAGAAGTCAGTGATCTGGTGCGTAAAGCGCTCGAAGATTAACCCGGCTGCAGCCCTGCCGTGGCTTTCGAGCCGTCAAACACATGACTTAAAATTCCGCTGACAAGCGCGTATGCTTCCAATCGATCCATTTACAAGCCATGAGGGGGACCATGAGCGATCCATTACCTGCCGTCAATTTTCTGAAACTGCCAAAAGACGGTGATCCATATCTGGAAGGGCACAAGTGCGGAAGCTGTGGGGCGACCTACCTGGGTGAACGAACCGTCTGTTCAAAGTGCGGCACCCGGGATCAGATCACGCCGGTGACGCTGCCAACCAATGGCAAGCTGTACTCTTATTCAATTGTTCACCGATCCTTTCCCGGTATCGACGTGCCTTACATAAGCGCCATCGTCGATCTGGAAGATGGAACGGCCATCAAGGGCAACCTGATCAAGGTCGATCCGGACCCTGCAAAAATCGAATTCGGAATGCCCGTCGAAGTGGTCTTTGATGACGCCCTTGGGCGTAAAGACAAAGAGGGCAATTCCTATATTTCTTACTTCTTTCAACCGAGATCCAGCTAGGAGGCTCTTATGACTGATGCATATATCATCG
This sequence comes from Pseudomonadota bacterium, assembly GCA_027622495.1. GTDB lineage: Bacteria > Pseudomonadota > Gammaproteobacteria > Pseudomonadales > Azotimanducaceae > JAQBYL01. The sequence goes on along the minus strand of JAQBYL010000371.1, from coordinate 2,955 downwards.
GTGTAGATATGATCAAATTCGGACGCTTTCCCGATAGAAGCGTCCCCAACATTGGTGCAGAAGCAGCGCTCCTCGCGCTTGACGACTGTGGCTTGAGCATTCACGACATGGAGGCGCTGTATTGCGGCAACCTGGGTCAGGCCAGCGGCATGGTCGGGCAACGCATCCTGCAGGAAATCGGTCAAACAGGTATCCCGGTCGTCAACGTGTCAAACGCCTGTGCGACCGGGGCTACCGCCTTCCGCGAAGGCTGGACTGCAATTAAGGCAGGGCTTTATGACCTGGTCCTCTGTGTTGGTGTGGAGCAGATGGGTCGAGGTCTTCTGGGCGGTGGCGGTGGCGCGACCGGCATTCCTAAAGAAGGTCTGATGGGATCCGGCACCATGCCGGCGGTGTTCGCCGAAGCGGGCATGGAACATGCCAGCAAGTACGGCACCACCTTCGAGCAGTTCGCCAAGGTATCGGTCAAGAATCACCACCATTCCACACTGAATCCGAAGGCGATGTATCAGATCGAAACACCGCTCGAAACCGTGATGAATGCAGAGATGATTTCCTATCCCAACACCAAGCTGATGTGTTCAGTAAACGTGGATGGTTCAGCCGCGGCAGTCATCGCCTCTGAAGCAAAAGTTCGTGAACTCGGCCTGATGGACCGTGCAATCAAGGTCCGCGCCTCGATTCTGACATCCGATCCCTGGCAGGAACGCGATCTGGTCATGCCGGACGTCAACTCCTGCACCCGTAAGGCCGCAGCTGCAGCTTATGAAATGGCCGGCCTCGGTCCGGATGACATCGACCTGGTCGAATTGCATGACTGTTTCGCCACCGCGGAAATTCTGCACTACGAAAACCTGGGTCTGTGCGGTCCCGGTGAAGCCGGACGAATGATTGATCAAGGCGAAGTAGCTCTGGGCGGTCGCATACCGGTTAACGTATCCGGTGGGCTACTGTCGAAGGGCCACCCGCTCGGTGCAACCGGTATCGCCAACATCTACGAGGTGTCTACCCATCTGCGTGGTGAAGCCGGCAAACGACAGGTCAAGGGAGCCCGTATCGGGATGACCCATGTGATTGGCCTCGGCAGCGCCTGCGGCATCCACATCCTCGAAAAGCCCTGATCTTAAAACAGGCATTAAAAGCCCCCGTTTCAGGGGGCTTTTTTCATCCTGATCTCTTTTTCATACCGTCATCAAACTATGCGCATCGGCATTGTCAGCGACACCCACAACAACATGAAAAACGTGGGCCGGATTGTTGAACTGTTCAATCAGGCCGGCGTCGACCGGGTGATCCATACCGGGGACATCACTCAGGCAAAAACCCTCGACATTTTTGCGCACCTGCATGCACCGATGTTCGGGGTGTTCGGCAACAACGACCAGGAGCGCGAAGCGTTAGAAAACGCCATCTCAAACCATGGCTTTGTGTTTCAGGACCCACCGTTTGAGTTCACCTGGGCGGAGCGCCGTATTGTCGTGGTGCACGACCCACTCGAGTTCATCCCCGCGCAGCACTCAACCCACGACCTGGCCCTGCACGGTCACACTCATCTGTATCGGCTCGAACGGCGTGAGCAACAGCTGATATTCAACCCTGGCGAATGTGCCGGACATATGGACGGATACAATGCCATCGGCATCGTTGACCTACGCGACTTCAACATCGAGGTGCTCAAATTTTAGCTCACGTTCATGTTTCATCATTGCCAGCTGGTCTTGTGACAGTTCAACCACCTTCCCTTCATCGATAACCAGAACGCGATCGGCGCGCGACGCCAGGGTAATATCGTGGGTCACCAGTACACGGGTCACCTGCTCACCTGCAATCAGCTCCTGTACCAGCATCGCGGTCTGCACATCGAGGTTAGCGGTCACCTCATCCATGAAAAGAAAAACCGGTTGCCGGTACAGAGCGCGGCTTAAAAGCAGACGTTGTATCTGACCGGCGGACAGGTTAGCGGCAGTGTCGCCGATCAGCGTTTCAATCCCCATGGGCAGTCTGCTGACCACCGCTGCCAGACCACACCTGGCAAGAACCGTGTGAACTCTTTTGTGATCAACATCTGCACCAGCACAGACATTGTGCGCAATGCTCCCGGCAAACAGTGTGTCGTTCTGCATCACGATGCCACTGGCCTTCCGGTAGCCACGCCGCCAGTCGGGTGAGGTAATCGAGCGATCATCAACGCGGACCATTCCTTCAACCGGTTGCAGTGCGCCGCAGATCACTTTGAGCAGGGAGGATTTACCGCTCCCCGATGAACCGATGAGGGCCACAAATTCACCAGGCGCAATGCTCAGGCTGAGTTGCCTGAACAACCATGGTTCGTTGTCTGCGTAACGGAAACTCACGTCCTGCAGGGTAATTGTTTTTAATTCAGCAAACCCGGCTATCAGCTTGCCGCGTTGTTCCGGATCTGACAGCAGAATATCTGCCAGACGATCGAGGTGTACACGCAAGGTTGCCAGATTGATCACCTGATCGATCAATCCAGCAGTGTGCATACTGAAATGTCCGCGATAGGTCAGGATGGCATACAGCATGCCAACACTCATGCGCTGATCCAGAACCGCATGCGCCCCGAGATAAATAACCAGCAGCAGCTGACAACCATAGGCAAGCGTTTCTACCGCCTGAGCCGCAATGTTCAGCCGGGCAAGTTTCATGTCTTTGTTGACCCAGCGCGCGTTGAGTCGTTGCCACTGACTCAGCCGTTGCCCCTCGAGACCCTGGGCACGGATTGAGCTGATTCCTCTGACCACTTCCAGAAAAGCAGTCTGTTCTTCTGCCTGCACCACGATCCGCTGTTCCAGCGCCCTACGCTGCTGTGGATACAATCCGGCGCGAACGCACAGGACGATCAGCGTGGTACCCACAACAACCGTGCTCAAGAGGAAATCATAGATGAACAACATGGCCAGCGATCCAACCACCAGCAATGCATCCACAACA
>JAQBYL010000370.1 GCA_027622495.1 Pseudomonadota bacterium | reverse complement strand
AATGGCTGCAAACCTAACCTTCAGGAACACTGCCTCCTGGGCCCACCACTAACCACAGCCTCCCGTGAAATTTGCACCAGCGAGACTCTGACTAATTCCCAAGGCACGATCGGGGATTTTTCCAGCACCACATCGCAGCGCCGTAATCGATCAAGAACCAGACAGGCTCCGCGACCCTGAGATGCACCAGGCAAAGAAGGGTAATGAGTGGCACTTCGGGATGAAGATGCGCACCGACGACCACTCTTTCAAGCAGCCGACTAAATCAGACCCTAGGGATACAACACAACATCGATACGACGGTTACGCTGCCGCCCCTCATCAGTTTCGTTGTTCGCAATCGGGCGTTCCTCGCCGTAACCCACAGCTGACAGACGCGTCGGTGATATCGGCATATTGGCCAGCAGGTAGCTCACCACCGCGTCGGCGCGCTTCACACTCAGCTGCAGGTTGTTGCTGTCCATGCCATGCGAGTCGGTGTGACCTTCGATGGTGATCGGCACTTCCGGAAACTCCGCCAGCGCCTGTTGAACTTTCGCGAGCAGAGCATAGTGTCGGGTCTCGATGCCGGCGCTGCCGCTTCGGAAATTCAACCCGACAAGACGGATGATCAACTGATTCTGCTTGCGGACCACCTGGGCTTCGTCCGCGGTGAAGAGACCTTCGACACGCTGAAATTTCTGCGCCCGTCGTTCCTGTTCAGCCAGACGCTTGTCGACACGTTCTTTGGCCAGCTCCTGGCCCTCGAGTGCAGCGCCAACTTTCAGCAGCTCATTCTGCAACAGTTCAGCATTCCGGTTGCTTTCAGCAAGGGTCTGTTCGGCGACTGCACGCTTTTGATCAAGGCCGGCAACGACGGCGCGTAGCTGTTCAAAGCTCTGTGCTGGCCCATCGTCGAAATACACGGGCTGATCGATGTCTGCCGCCAGCGCGCGGATGTGGCCTTCCCATTCCATCAGAACATCTTCCAGCGATGTGTCGTTGTCGTCGATGTCGTCCGCCAGACGGGCAATGTACAGGGCGTGTTTAGCGTGATGCAGCGCCTGGTTTACCAGATCGCGGGGCAGGTCGGTGTCATGCCGGTTGCTGTTGATCTCGGAGCGGGCCTGGCTCAGCAGATCCACCGCGAACTCGTACGACTTGGGCGCCCAGTCGTCGGCGTTCAGCTTGTGCGCCTTTTGAATCTGATTTTCGATCTCGGTGAAGAGTGTGTTTTCGATCGCTTCCAGTTCAGCAGAGCGAAACAGTTCCCGGGCGCTCTGGCTATATCGAGTGACGCGTGATTCGCGGCCTTTTTCTGCTCTTGAGGTTGCCTCGTAAAGCGCCTGTTCCGCTTTCAGCCACAGTGCCGGCGATCGCGTTTGTGCTTCTGCCTTCATTGCATCCAGACGGGCCTCGTAAGCGTCGCTGACCACAGTCAGAACGATTGGCGCAGTCTCGGCTGCCTGATCGAACCGTTCCGCGGCATCGCTCAACATCGAGCGAACGCGATCCAGATCAGCCTGTGTGTCGAACGCGGTGTGAGCTTTCTGGTATGACTGAGCAGCGCTGCGATAGGTTTCCGGTGTTAACACACTTGCGGAAACTTCGTTGGCGCGGGCCAGTGCCTTACTTGCCTCATCAAAGACCTGGCCTCGCAAGGCTTCGCGCATTGAACTGCCCTGTTGCTCGGCGGCGAATGCCAGAGCAGGGAGAAGAAGGACGGCCAGGATAAAGCGCGGGATAGGCAAGGTAGTCAATCCGGTTATGAGGATCAGAAGAATCAGATCCGGATGGGTGTTCGAAATCCGCATCAAAAACGTGCGCAGCATACAGTCAGATCAAGACAAATCCAGTCGGATTTAACGGAGTCAGACAATCCCCGCGGGCAAAAACCAGGTGGTTAGCCCCGCCGGGCTTTGTTTTTGTGGTATGTGAGCGCCATGGTAAAGCACTCCCACAGCGTCGGGCAGCCTGCAGGATCAGTTTGCGCAAACGAAGGAGTTTTGCGCGAACCTTTGCAGGATAGGTGTCGAACACCGGCGCGGACGGGTTCATCGAGGTCCGGGCTCGCCGCTGTCATCTGCCCAGGCGCCAATGCTGCCACATGTCCGGACCTGTCGGAAAATCCTCGCGGAACAGTTTGGCGTCTTTGAACCACTCATACTGACCAACGTCTTTGTGTTCCTGATCGTTGCGCACCGGCCGGTTCTGCGTGAAGTCGGCGAACAGTGCCCAGCGGATGCGATCGCTCAAGTGAATGCCCACCGAGTGCAGAGCGCGGCCGTGCCAGAAGATGACGCTGCCTTTGGGGGCGATGATCTCGAGCGGCTCAGTTTTTTCGACTATCTGTTCCACTGTGTCGAAATAGGTTGGGCGCGGTGACCAGTTGGCTTCCCAGACGTGGGCCTGAAACATCTGCTTGTGACTGCCAGGATACAGCGTGAATCCACCACTGCGCGGCCCGACGTCCTGCAGGTATGCGCAGGCGTTCAACTGCTGACAGACCTGATCGGTGTGGGGCGCAAGAGATGCACCCGTCAAGCGCCGGGTCCCTTCCGGGTCTGCCGGATTACGGGTGGGAAACACGGCATACACTCCGCGGGTCTGGGTCGTTGCGCGCAGATCGGTGTGCAGCAGCAATTCCGCCACCGTCCGAACGGCTTTGTTTCGAGGAAGCAGGTCGAGTACATAATCGGCACGGCCCAGGTCATGCAGTTTGATGATTCGACCGTAGTGTTCGATTGGATGACGGCCGAGAAACTCCCCTTCGGTGGGATGCGCAGGCATCAGCGCCCATTGCGGATTGATCCAGGTCGCCGGATCGTTGCGTTTGAGCGTCCAGCCGCTGGTAGTGTCCATTGGCACGTGGTGCAGCAGATGGGCCCAGATGAGATCCATGGCCGGATCAAGTATCTGATCAGACAGCATTCGCGGCTTGACCAGAAAACCGTTTTCTTTGAAGAACTGGATTTCCGCCTGTGACACAACCGCATCCGTGATGCTCAGATCGGGCATTTCGAACACCGCACTCAACTTCTGCTTCGCCCGCAGTGCCTTGTAGCGGCGCAGATCGGCGGTTTCTGGTGTATCAGCTTGTGCGGGAATGGTCAGTACCTCCAGCCGGTACCGAACATTTGGAACCAGTGGTCGTTGGCTGTCAACGGGGGGCGGTCGATGCGATCGTGTCCTGTATGGAACTCTGTTTGCCGGATTGCGCCCACGCGGTGACCTTGCGCGGTTGAAGTCTGAGGTAGGCAGACCGATCGAACATCAGCGTAGGATCAAGATACTGGGGATACTTGTTGATCAGACGCTCCGCAATCCTCTGTGCGTCCTCTTCAGGGGGTTCCCATAAATCTGCGATGCAATCGATTCTCACCCACCATAGTCGCTGCCAGTCTGACTCAAAATGATCCAGCAGCAGACTCGATGTCGGGTTGGTCGCAATGTTGTGTGTGCGTTGCAGGGGTGTGCCCTTTTTACGCTTGCCATCAATGGGTGAAAACAGAGCGCCGCCATATTCACAAAAAACGATCGGCACGATATGCGGCTGCGCGTTGCCGGAGAGGGTTGCAAACCGCGCCACCGGCCAGCAGGCAAAGAGATCGTTGAGTGTTTTTTCAGGCAGATTCATTGTGCGACCGGTGTTTCTTTACCCGACCACACTACCAGCGGGGGTCACGGGTGCGCTCATCGGGGTGACGCATCCGTTCGATGGCCTCTTCGCCAAGTCGTTGATTGTGGTCCCGGTCAGCCAGACGGCCGCATCATCGTAGGGAACCAGTGAATAAGTGAAGTGCGAACCGATGGCGTGCAGGCAGAAGAACAGAAAAAGGCAGGTACAGGACAGTCGCGAAAACGGCATGTGCCGGTAAAGCAGCAGAATCGTCGGCAGCGCGACGAACACCAGAACATTCTCTAACCACCAGGTGCTGCGGGCGATCGGGTTGATAGCAGCAATCGACCACACCACCAGGTAGACGGCCAGCAAGATCAGATTAAATCGATGTAAACGACTCACTAAGACGACCAGCAACGACATCAGAAAATGCAATATCGCCGAAAGAGGTCGGTGCACACAACCTTGGTGCGCGACACCTGAATCTTGGTCGGTTGAACGGTGAGATCTATCTCGATATCACAAACGTAGCGGATCGTACCAATATCGGTGGGTATGAGTATCAGTTGATCAGTTCGCAATGGTACAAAGCGGAGCAAAAGCTGTTGCCGATTTTTCCAACACTCGGTTTTCGTATTTCGTGGGGCTCATGAACGGGCCGTGTTACGCGTTCCTCTGGTTCTACTGTGTGCGCTCTGCGATGAGATACCGGCTATACTTTTGTTTGCGAGCCGCAGCTTACTGGAAGGGGCAATACCAAAAAGATGAACGATGAACTGATGCATGCGGTGGGCAATGACCCGGCATGGAGCGAAAGCTACTACTTCAATTTTGTCGATCCCGATCAACACATCGGGATGTTTACCCGCATGGGATTTCGCCCTGGAAGTGGCTGGGCGGACGCGCTGCATGTAGTTTACCTCGAAGACAAACGCGTGGCGTTCACCTACGGCC
>JAQBYL010000369.1 GCA_027622495.1 Pseudomonadota bacterium | reverse complement strand
ACACACCTTCTGGCCGGTCTCGGGCCTGGCGACGGATGATCCGGACAATGCGCTGGTTGGTGTCATCGCCCGGATTGAAGTGAAACCCTACGGCATCGTGGAGCGTGTATGGCACGTGCCCAGCGTTTGAATCACCTCCGCCCCTCAGGGGTAGTCCTGATCAGCGTGCTGCTGATCGTTTCGCTGCTTACCGCACTCGTGTACAAACTGGTCGACCGACACAGTCTGACGATTGCGCAGACGCAGAATGCGTTCTCATCAGACCAGACTATCGCCTACGCCATTGGCGGCGAAAGTTACGCGCGGCAGATCTTGAAGGAGGACTTTGACCGCAGTGAAGAGCGGATGGACGGCTTAACTGAAAGTTGGGCGCAGCCGCTGGTTCCCTTCGAGGTCGAAAACGGCGGTGTCATGGAGATCCAGATCCGCGATCTGAATTCATGCTTCAATCTGAACAGCCTTGCTGCAAATGACTATAAGGCTCACCTCACACAGTTCAAAACCCTGCTGCGCAATCTGAATATTCCCGACGTGATTGCCGAAAAATGGCGCGATTGGGTAGATGCGGATGCCAACATCGAAGGCTTCGGTGCCGAGGATGGCGAATACCTGCTGCTCGAAAACGGTTACCGGACCGCGAATCGTCGGGCCGGGCACTGGAGTGAGCTGCGTCTGCTGCAGGGCATGGAACCTGAGCAGGCTGCTCTGCTTGCGCCCTATGTGTGCACACTGCCTGATGACGGTCTCAGATTGAATATCAATACAGCATCCGGAACCGCGCTTGCATCGCTCAATGCAGATCTTGCTCCCGGATCGCTTGATGCGTTCATGGATGGTGATCGTGCCTACACAGAGGTTGGCGACCTAACCAGTCAGTTCCCGGCACTGGTTGCGGCCGCTGGTGCGCTTGGTGTCACCAGCGAATATTTTCTGGTGCAGATCAGGGCTGAGCAGGGGACCAGCATCACTACGATCGCGTCGATACTCCATCGCGATCCTGTCGATGGTGCGATCAGGTTGATCTCGCGGGACTTCGGCCAGGATTTTCATAGGCGTTTTGACCCGTTGGGCGAGGTCAAGGGCTGAATGTCGAAACTGTTCCTCAGATTAACATCCAAAGCTCGAGCGCTTGATGAAGGCTTCGAGATTCGCTGTGACTGGCTGATCAGCGACGCCAACGGCTCAATCCGAGGGGAGGGCAGCACCGACTATCGGGGCCTGATAGACCTGGCAGACGAGGATTCGGACTGGTTGAACAACCCAGAAAACGTGGTGGTGTTCCTGCCTGACCAGTTTGTTCTCAATGTGTCGTGCGAGGTGCCCGGGCGCAGCAGCGGTCAGATCAGGCGAGCATTGCCGTACGCCGTAGAAGAGTTTGTTGCCAGCGACATCGAAGCCATGCACCTGGCTCATGGCCCGATCGTAAGGAGCGTGCCGATCCGCTGCGCTCTGGTGAATCGAGAAATGCTTGAAACCTGGATCGCCTGCCTTGCCAGTGCGGGTCTGAACCCTGGTTATCTGCTTGCCGACAGCGAGGTTCTAACCCCTGAACCCAACGGCGCTTCCGTTCTGCTGGATGGTGACACCGCGGTGGTTCGCACCCAACAACACTCGGCGAGCCTCGACCGCGATAATCTCGCGTTCGGGCTTGGCACGATGGGGCTTGAACGTATCGATGTGGTCAACGGTATGCTCAACGATACGGAACGGGCGCAACTGGTTGAAGTGGCCGCGATCAATGGAACAGCGACTGCTGACAGGTCTGTACTGAACACACTGGCCGGTCGTTTTCCTGCGCTTGATGATCCGATCAACCTGCTGCAGGGTTCTTTCAGACCCAAACGACCCACTTCTGCAAGCAACTCTGCCTGGCAGGTAACCGGCGCACTGGCTGCAGGCTGGTTTGTGGTGGCGTTACTTGTTTTAACCGGGCAGGGCATCTGGGCTTCGATTCAGGCCGATGAGCTCGAGGCAAACAGCCGGGCGTTTTACGAAGTGTTGTTCCCGGGTGAGCGAAATGTCAGAAACCTGAAACGCAGCTTTCAACAGCATCTGGGTCAACGCACGCAGAACGATGGCAGCAAACGCTTCATCGATTTTGTGGGTGATGCAGCCGCGGTGCTGGACGACGAGGTGAAGATCATGTCGGTCAGCTACAACGAAGGGCGCGGCGAACTATCTATCGACCTGTTGCTCAAGCGTTATGAAGATCTCGACAAGCTCAAAAGCCAGTTCGGCGAACGCGGTGTGAATGTTGAAATCATCAGTGCCGAGCAGGTTGAGGGCAGCGTCCGATCCAGACTCAGGCTTGGCGCGTGACGGTGGCCATGTCATTAACACAGATCAGCAGTCGAGCGACGTCCGCATTGGCCGGCTCATCGCTTGCGGGCTGGTTTCGCACAAAGGAACCGAGGGATCGTCGGATCATTCTTGGTCTTTGTGCAGTGATTGGTCTGACCATTGTGTGGCTCGGTGTCTGGCAGCCGATCAATGACTGGCACACGAGCCAGCTTGAACGCCTGAATCAGGCCCAGAATCTGCTCGACTGGATGAAGCTCAACGAGGCTGAAGCCAGGCGCGTGGTGAAAGCCCCAGACACAGCAGGACAACGGTCGGTCCTGCCGGTGATTACCCGCTCAGCGCAAGCCAACGGCCTCAAACTCAACCGTCTGCAGCCCGAGGCCAACGGGGTGGTCAGTGTGGTCATTCAGGACCAGCCGTTCGGCAGTGTCATGGAATGGCTGCAACAGTTGGAAGAAAACAACGGCATCACAGTGGATAACGCCTCTATCGATCAGCAGGGTGCGCCGGGCAAGGTCAACGCCCAGATCAGGCTGCGCTGAAAGGGCGTTTATTCGCCTTTCATCACATTTCACTTGTCTAGGGCATCAACGTAGACCCCTCACAGGCCCATCTAGACTGATTGTTCCAAGAGAGACATTGGAGATGGGGATGGATCACTTGCAGGATCCGCGCGCCGTGATCGTAGCCATGCATCACTGCGCTACGCGCGATCTGCTGGGGCTGATGGACGGCTTTTACAGCAACTTAGAGGATGGCCTCTTTGAGCTGTCATTCCGCACCCGCAGCGAAGACAAGCACCGGCAGTACTTTGACCTGATGCGCCAGATGCGCCATTCCAAATCCCGGCTGATTACGCTGTTCATCGATCAACTGCAGACCAGCATGCGCGACTGGTTCGACGACGAGAACCCGGCCATGAGCCAGGCGGGTGAACGGCAGGCGCGAATCCTTGCGCAGAAGAGTGCGGCCCACTACCAGGGAATTCTCACGCAACTGGCAGAGCGTTCAAACTTCGCCACAGGGCGTGACGTGAATGCGACCGAACTACCGATCAGCCCGCTCAAAGTGGCTTATCACTTTTTGTGCAGCTGCAGAGAGCTGAAATTTGACGAGCATGGCATCGAAGTCGTGCAGGAACTGTTTGGACGCTTCGTGCTGGAAAGGCTGGGGAGTGTTTACGGGCAGTGCCAGCAGGATTTGAAAAAGGCCGGGTATATGACGCTGCTGGAGCAGGCATTGCTTGAGCAGAAGGCTGAAGAGCAGGACTAGTCGTTCTTCTCCTCGTTTGAGGATTCTTTGTTTCGAGAGGCGGCTACTGAGTCATTGACTGTGTTTAGTCCGCGATTGAGCTTACGGGCAGTGGTTTTAAGCCAGGGGTTGTTTTCTATCTCGCCGAAGGCCCGGTCCTTTAGTGGGGCCATCATTTTGTCGGCGGTCCGCCCGTGACGGCGATGACCGAACAGGTTGATCCACATCTCGGTACGGCGGCCGAAACGGAGCACACGCCGGTAGTAGCGGCCGGGGTCGTCGCCGCCTGCGATCAAACCGATCAGAACTGAGCCGATTGAGAAGGGCACCAGCGCGAGATCCCGCAGGCCATCAACGATTAACTTCAGCTGCAGTACCAGGACGTTCCAGATCAATTCAAGGCGGGAATATTCTATGGAGGGGTCATCTTGCAGGGACAGGTCGGCTTCGAAGGGCGATTCATCCTGGTTTTGTGTCACGACGTCACCTGGTCAGCTCGAACATTATTCTAGCGTGCTCCTTCGCCTACCAACACTACTTCAACAGTTTGAATCAGAATAACAAGATCCAGCAGTAAGCTATTGTTTTTTAAATAGTACAGGTCGTACTGGAGCTTCTCTTTCGAATCGGCAACTGAAGCGCCATAGGGATAGCACAGTTGCGCCCAACCGGTGATGCCGGGTTTGACCCTGTGCCGCTCTGCATAGAAGGGCACGTTCTGTTTCAGATGATCCACGAACGTCGGTCGCTCCGGCCGCGGTCCGACGAAGCTCATCTGGCCTTTCAATACGTTGAAAAGCTGCGGCATTTCGTCGAGCCGGGTGTCGCGCAGCCAGGCGCCGAGCTTTGATGCCCGAGGATCGTTGTGGCTCGCCCACAGGGCTTCGCCGTCAGGTTCTGCATCAGGTTGCATGCTGCGGAACTTATACAGTTCAAACAGCTCACCATCGCGTCCTACCCGGGTCTGGCGATACAGGACCGGAGCTTTGAGGCCTCCTTCCACCC
>JAQBYL010000368.1 GCA_027622495.1 Pseudomonadota bacterium | reverse complement strand
CGAGCGCCATGTCGAGCCAGTCGCGCCGTACCCTGAGCGCCTGAATACGCGATTTTTTCAGGTTAATTTCGTGGCGGGTCAGAAGTCCCTGGAACACTGTGAAGGTCGACTGGGTGCGGTGCAGTTCGAATCTGTAATACGTGAATATTGATCCCAGAACCGAAAGCCCGGCCATGATCATTACGGCCACGGTCAGCACACTGAACCCGATGATCAGGATCGCGAACATACTGGCGTTGGTGATCAGGTCCTCCAGGTTGAAGCCGAAACTGCCGATGAGCGAATTGATCGCGTCGCCTGCCTGACCATAGATCGCGGCAATTGCACCCAGGATGATCCAGGCCCGATTGTTGGTCAGGCCGTGAATGATCAGGTCAATCAGATCGCGTTTGAGCACGAGCGTTGACCCGGGTGCGACTTCGGTTTGCTGATCCAGGTTCAGGTTTGCCTGTGCCGACCCAGTCTGATGCTTGCGTATGTGTTCACGGATCTCTTCTGCGCGCGTTCGCGTGAGTGCTGCGAGATAGACTTCTTCAACCGAAGATCCGGCCCCGTCGATTTTAACTGTCACCAGATCCCATGGCCGGAAATAGAACGGGTTTTCGATGTTAACGTTCTGGATGCGGTTGAATTTCAGGTTCAGGTTTTTTTGGAAAACACTCCCTGCCTGACCTGCACACTCTGCTCGTCGATCAGGTAAGAAAAGTACAGGTGGCGAAGTACAGCGCCCCCCACTACAGCAATACTCAGGAGAAACACGCCACCAGACACGAGCGTGAAATCATCAATTGTATAGGCGCCGTAGATCAGCGGTATCACCGCAAAGGCGTTGCCAACGAGTTGGTACAGCGTGCGGGCCGTGTAATGCAGGATTGACCAGGCGGACAGGCGGGTGAACTCGGTTGCCGTGGGCCGGTTGTGCAACTCTAAGACCGCTCCTGCGTCAGGATATAGCGTCTGGTTCTGGCGGCAGATCTTAAGCTCAGGCCAGGGATTGTGAATGTGGCTCGGCCTGACCCTGCCGAGAAGAGCTTCAGGTTTGCCAGACTCAAGCGTTTTTCCAGCGGCCCACGCGTCAGTTCAATGTGCTGGATCCGGCGGATCGGCTGGACCGTTTCTTTTTGAAAGAAAAGACCCGAGCGCAGAATCACGTCGTGTTCGCGCACGGCATAACCTTTCGCCCTTGCGGCGGCAAAGCGGTACACAGGGAAGACGATCAACAGCACCGCAGCGATCACCATGATCAGCACCGGCATCTCGCCATCATCGGCCGGTCTCGGGGCGAACAAAGCGATCAGGAGGATGCTGACCAGAACGATGGCCTCAATACCCAGGGCCACAAACAACTGCAGACGTGCATAGGAGGCCTTAAGGTCGGTAAAACGCACTTCGTCTACTGACGGTAGATCGTCCAGCGACACCTGAATATTGGTGAACGTCATCCTTAACCGGATCAGGGCAGGTCGCTTGAACCCATCAGAAAGCGATCGATTTCGCGGGCGGCTTCGCGACCTTCGTTGATTGCCCGTACCACCAGTGACTGACCGCGGCGACAGTCTCCGGCAGCGAACACTTTTTCGACGTTGGTCTGATACTGACCGTAGGGTGCGGAATAGTTGGAACGAGGATCGTAGTCGATCTTCAGTGGATCCGACACGGCATGCTCCGGACCGAGAAAACCCATGGCCAGAAACACGAGGTCCGCAGGGTATTCGCGTTCGCTTCCCGGTATGTTCTCGAATTTGCCGTTGTTGAATTTTACGTCAACGGTTCTGATTGCCTTGACGTTGCCGTTGCCGTCATCGACGAACCCGGTGGATGAGATGGCATAGATTCGGGGATCGCAGCCGAATTTCTGGGCAGCCTCCTGGTGGCCGTAATCGGTGCGCATGATCACCGGCCATGTGGGCCATGGATTGTTGGGACCGCGTGTGTCTGGTGGCTGGGGGAACAGTTCAAAGTTGGTCATGCTGCGACAACCGTGACGCATCGCAGTACCGATGCAGTCTGTACCGGTGTCGCCGCCGCCGATGACAACAACGTGCTTATCTGACGCGTTGATGTACGCGCCATCGCTGTGGTTTGAGTCAAGAAGGCTCCTGGTGTTGGCGGTCAGAAACTCCATGGCGAAGTGGATGCCTTTCAATTCGCGGCCGGGTATTGGCAGATCTCTGGGCAGGGTCGCGCCGGTAGACAGCAGAAGAGCATCAAACTCCTGAGCCATCTGAAGGACGTCGCGGCCGCCGTTGCTACCATCGCCTACGTTGACGCTGGTTTCGAACTGCACACCCTCTGCGCGTAACAGGTCGACTCTGCGTTGCACAACCTCGGTCTTGTCGAGCTTCATGTTGGGGATGCCGTACATCAGCAAACCACCGATGCGGTCAGCGCGTTCGAATACGGTTACCGTATGACCAGCGCGATTCAGTTGATCTGCGGCTGCGAGCCCTGCCGGACCCGAGCCGACGATGGCAACAGATTTGCCGCTTCGTGAGGTGGGGGGTGTTGGCACAACCCAACCTTCCTTGAAACCACGATCGATTATCGCCATTTCGATATTCTTGATGGTGACCGCCGGATCGGTAATGCCAAGTACGCAGGCCCCCTCACAAGGAGCCGGACACACGCGACCGGTAAACTCAGGAAAATTGTTGGTCTGATGCAGACGGTCCAGCGCCTCGTGCCAGTGGCCGTTGTACACCAGGTCGTTCCACTCTGGGATCAGGTTGTGGATCGGGCAGCCGTCGTTGGATTGACAGAAGGGTACACCGCAATCCATGCAGCGCGCGCCCTGAGTCGTCAGCCGTTTGTCGTCGTGCGCGGTATAGATTTCTTTGAAATCGAGCAGGCGTTTTGAGGCATCCCGATAAGGTGCCGCATTCCGTTTAAATTCCAGAAATCCTGTGGGTTTGCCCATGTTGTTAACCTGCGCTGACTTCTTGCTTGCGCTGTTCAAGCACTCGTTTGTAATCGGTGGGCATGACTTTAACAAAGTGCCCGACGTTGGCTTCCCAGTCGTCCAGCAGGCGTTCGGCAACGGGTGATCCGGTGTACCACGCATGTCGACTGATCAGATCTTTCAGTTCGTCCAGGTCTTCATCCTGAACAACAGCTTCAAGCTCAACCGTTTCCATATTGCATTGTGCGGGAAAACTGTTTTGCGGATCCCAGATGTAGGCAACACCACCACTCATCCCGGCAGCAAAGTTGCGACCAGTCGGCCCCAGAATCACCACGTGACCACCCGTCATGTATTCACACCCGTGGTCGCCAATACCCTCGATCACTGCCCGGGCACCACTGTTGCGGACCGCAAATCGTTCAGCCGCCTGACCGCGGAAGAAACACTCGCCTGAGGTCGCACCGTAAAGTACCACGTTGCCGATCAATATCTGGTCTTCCGCCTTGAAGCGACTGGTGGCAGGCGGGTAGATGATCAGGCGACCACCGCTCAGGCCTTTACCAACGTAGTCGTTTGCGTCGCCTTCTACTTCGAGGGTTACGCCTTTTGCTAACCAGCAGCCGAAGCTTTGCCCGGCACTGCCGAAGAACTTGAAGCGAATGGTGTCGTCAGGAAGCATATCAGGCCCGACTTCGCGGATGATATGGTTCGACAGCATGCCACCCACCACCCGGTTGGTGTTCACGATTGTCAGCTCGTGACTGCTCGGTTCACCGGTCTTGATCGCGTGTTCCGCCAGTTCGATCAGGTGGTTGTCGAGGGCACGGTCGAGACCATGATCCTGGTGGTGAATCCCATATGAACCCAGGAATTCCTCTGGTTTTTCTGCGGGCATCAGCATTTCAGACAGGTCCAGGCCCTTGGCTTTCCAGTGGCCGATCGCCGTAGTTGCGTTGAGTGCGTCGACCCGACCGACCATTTCGTTGATGGTGCGGAAACCCAGCTCAGCCATGATCAGACGGAGTTCTTCGGCCACCATGAACAGGTAGTTGACCACATGCTCCGGCTGCCCCGTGAATTTCTTGCGCAGAACCGGGTCTTGTGTTGCCACACCGACCGGGCAGGTATTCAGATGGCACTTGCGCATCATGATGCAACCAAGCACCACCAGCGGTGCAGTTGCGAAGCCGATTTCCTCAGCGCCGAGCAGGATCGCGATCGCCACGTCGCGCCCGGTTTTGATCTGACCGTCGGTCTGCAGAACCACCCGCGAACGCAGGTTGTTCATCACCAGCGTCTGGTGAGCTTCGGCTATGCCCAGCTCCCACGGCACCCCCGCATGTTTAATGGAGGTGAGGGGTGATGCACCGGTACCGCCGGTATCACCAGCAATCACCAGATGGTCCGCCCGGGCTTTGGTTACGCCCGCAGCGACTGTTCCGACGCCGACTTCTGCACCCAGTTTTACCGAGATTCTGGCTTTCGGGTTGGCATTTTTCAGATCGTGAATGAGCTGTGCGATATCCTCGATCGAATATATGTCGTGGTGTGGTGGTGGGCTGGTCAGACCAACACCCGGTGTTGAGTGACGGATCCGTGCGATGAAATCGTCGACCTTGTAGCCGGGCAGCTCGCCACCTTCACCGGGTTTTGCACCC
>JAQBYL010000367.1 GCA_027622495.1 Pseudomonadota bacterium | reverse complement strand
AGTGGAGCACCAGTTTGCTCTCGCGTCAGCAGACCGGCTGGGCATGGTTTGCGCTGATGCTTGCCAATGGCGAAGACCTGATGGCGTTTCGACTGCTGCGTGAAGATGGCGAACGCAGCCGCTTTGATCACGGCATGCTGGCCGATGGCGCTACCCAGCGGGTCCTTCAGCCCGATGACTTTGAGCTTCTGCCACTCACCTACTGGACAGATCCGACTGGTGCCGAATGGCCCGTAGTATGGGAGTTGAAGATTGGCGATCGCCGACTTCTGGTTCGCGCGTTGCTTGATGATCAGCTGATGGACACCCTGGTGGTGTATTGGGAGGGTCTGGTAGAAGTGCTGGAAGAAGGCGAAATAGTCGGCCGGGGATACATGGAATTGACGGGGTACAACAGATGAATCTGGACTGGGAAAAACTGAGCTCAAGCTACGGTGAAGATCTGATTCTGTTTCGCAGCCGGTTTGATCAGATGCGTCATCCGGTGTCCGATGAGGTCTTCAAACGGCTGGTGTTAGAGTCGGTGGACTGGGTGAATATGGTCGCGATCGACACCCAAGGCCGATCCATCATGGTGCGCCAGTACCGTTTCGGGGTGGGCTACTCGACGCTCGAGACCCCCGGCGGGATGGTTGATCCCGGCGAAGATTCACTCACCGCGGCGAAACGCGAGCTTGCCGAAGAAACCGGTTACAGCGGTGGAAACTGGCAATACCTTGGCGCGGTGGAGCCTAATCCTGCGATCCATAATCATCTCTGCCACCACTGGCTCGCCACCGACGTGGTACGCACACAGGCACAGGATCAAGGGGCTGGAGAGGCGATCGTGGTGGAAACGTTGACCGAAAACCAGGTCAGACAGGCGGTTCAAAGCGGTGAATTACGGCATGTGCTGGCGTTGTCGGTTCTGGCCAGGGTTTTCCGCTTATGGGATGTGCCGATGACCGGTTTGTTCCAGGGATAGCGCTTTGTTGAAGGCCTTTGTGCTCAGCGTCAAAATTGGTCAAAATGCCCCATTGAAGCTTACTGAGGTTGCGGAGCACTCATGAGCGACCCGCTGTCGCTGGACGCATCTAATCCAAGGTTGTCGTTTTCGCGGCTGTTAGGGATTGATGTTCCCCAGATTACAACATCTGAACCCCGTATTCTTGTGGTTGACGACAAACAGGACCTGCTCGACAGCCTGCATGAGCTGGTGTCGCTGCACGGCTATCGGGCCGACAAAGCCCTGGGTGGCAAGGCTGCCATGAAGGCACTGCGCAAGAGCGCGTACGAAGTAGTGCTTTTAGACCTGATCATGCCCGACGTCAGTGGGCACGACATCCTCGATTTCGCCGCACGCGAAAACCTGTCTGCCAAAATCATCGTTGTCAGCGGCGACGCCAGTTTTTCAGGCGTCAAACACGCGCTGCACTGTGGGGCCTTCGACTTTGTTAAAAAACCGTACTCCGCAGGTGAACTGGTCGCAACGATTAAGAACGCGCTGCGCCAGGTTGAACTTGAAGTCCGCAAATCTCAGATTGAGCAGGAACTCACGCATTCTGAGAGCCTGCACAAGTTTCTGGTCCATCAGTCGCCTGATCTGGTGTTCATGCTCGACAAGAAAGGCCGTTTCACCTTTCTCAACGACCGGCTGGAAAGCATGCTCGGGTATCAGCGCAGTGAACTCCTCGGAAAACACTACACAGAACTGGTGGACGAGGGGCACTTTGACGCCGCCCGCCACGTGTTTCAGGAACGTCGGTCTGCCGAACGGGCGATCACCAGTATCGAGATGAAGGTTAAGAATCGATTGCGGCGCAAAGGCAGCAAGTTTCTGTCTGAGCCAACTTCATGGATGGAGTTCAATACAGAAGGCATCTATCTCAATCCCGATGAGCGAACACCAGAGAACTTCGTTGGCACTTTTGGTACCGGACGGGATGTCAGCGAACGTAAAGAACACGAAGAGAAGATCAATTTTCAGGCGTATCACGATCTCTTGACCGAGATGCCGAACCGGACCCTTCTGAAAGACCGTCTGGACATGGCGATTGCCCAGGCAAAGCGGAATCGACAGGCGCTGGCCGTGATGTTCCTCGATCTGGATCGCTTCAAACTGGTTAACGACACGTTGGGTCACACAGTCGGTGACAGGCTGCTCAAAGCAGTGTCCAAACGGCTCAAGAACTGCATACGCGACGGCGACACACTGGCCCGGTTTGGGGGAGACGAGTTTGCGGTCCTGCTGCCTGAGGTAAAAACCCGCGACGATGTAGCCGTTGTGTGTAACAAGGTGCTCGACAATCTCAATTCACCTTTCAAAGTAGACAGCCATGAACTCTTTGTCGGTGCCAGCATCGGCATCAGCATGTATCCAGAAGCAGGTGACAGTGGCGAAGCGCTGATCCAGAACGCCGACATCGCCATGTACCACGTCAAGGCGCGCGGCAAAAATGGCTTTGAGTTTTTCTCGGAAGAGATGAACCACGAATTCTCCACCCGCCTGATCCTTGAACGCGAACTGCGCACGGCGATCAGCGAAGAACAGCTGGTGGTGCATTATCAACCGCAGGTATCGCTCGAAACGGGTGCAATCACCGGTGTTGAAGCTCTGGTTCGCTGGCAGCATCCGATCCGCGGTCTGGTTCAGCCCACAGAGTTTCTGCCTGTCGCCGAAGATACCGGGTTGATCATCAAGATCGATGAGTACGTTCAGCATCGGGCGTTTGCCGATGTGGCGCAGTGGCACAAGGCGGGGCTCGGAGACATACAGGTGTGTGTCAACGTCTCACCCGCGCAACTGGAGCAGGAGAATTTCGCCAGTCGGTTTGAATCGATCCTGGGTGCCGCGGGCATCCGACCGGAGCTGGTCAAGCTTGAGATCACCGAGAATGTGCTGATGCGCGATCTCGAAATTGTGATTCCCAAGTTGAACAGAATGCGCAGTCTCGGTGTTCGCATAGCGGTTGATGATTTTGGCACTGGTTATTCCTCTTTAAGTTATCTCCAGCGTTTTCCGATCAACACCCTTAAAATCGATAAATCGTTTGTGCACGACATACGTGCAGACCAGGGCGATGCCAGCATCATCAATGCGATCGTTGCGATGGCGCGCGGCCTTAATCTGGACCTGATCGCCGAGGGTGTAGAAAATCGAACCCAGATGCGCTACCTGCGCTCCCAGGGCTGTAAACAGGCCCAGGGCTACCTCTTCTCCCGTCCACTCCCTGCGGCAGGAATCACCAATCTGATCCGCGACAATCGTTTCAGCGATCTCGTTGGGCACGCGGGTTTAGTCACCGTCGGCTGAAACAAGCCTGAGCGCAGAAATTTGATGACGGGATTTACGAGCAAAATTGTTCACAGCGATAGATTATCGCCAATTGAACACGGTTCGCTGCACAAGCCGATACACGCAACTGTGGCTTACGGCTACGAAGATGCGCGGGAGCTGGCCGCTGTGTTTCAGGGTTCAGCAAGTGGTTACACCTATGGCCGACAGGTTAATCCCACGGTGGATGCGCTGCAGGAAAAAGTAACCGCTATGGAAAACGGCGTTGCCACGGTCTGCTTCACCACCGGCATGGCGGCCATCGGCACCATGATTTTTGCGCTGCTGCGCCGGGGTGATCACCTGGTCTCGAGTTCGTTTCTGTTTGGCAATACCAACAGCCTGTTCAACAGTTTTACTGCCCACGGTGTGGACGTCACCTTTGTGGATGCTCAGGATGTCGAGGCGGTGGCTGCAGGAATCAACGAGCGGACGCGCATGGTGTTTGTAGAAACCATCGCCAATCCACGCACCCAGGTGTCGGCGCTGGCAGAGATCGGTGAGTTGTGCAGGGAACGGGGCCTTGTGTATGTCGTCGACAACACCATGACCTCGCCTTATCTGTTTCAACCCAAAGCAGTGCACGCGAGCCTAATCATCAATAGCCTCACCAAATACATTGGGGGTCATGGCAATGCTCTGGGTGGTGCGATCACAGAAACCGGTCTGTATGACTGGTCGAGCTTCGACAATATTTACGACACATACAAAGGCGGTGACCCGAGCAAGTGGGCAATCACCCAGATCAAGAAAAAGGGTCTAAGGGATTTTGGCGCATCGCTCGGCGCTGAAGCCGCCCACCATCTGGCGGTTGGAGCGGAAACCCTGGCATTGAGGCTCGACCGCCAATGCGCCAACGCTCAGGCGATGGCTGAGTATCTGCAGAACTCGGCTTGGGTTCAGGCAGTCTACTACCCGGGTTTGCCGGGCCATCCACAGCACGATCGGGCCGCAGCGCTGTTCCGCCATCCGGGTGCGCTCGTAAGCTTTGAGCTGGCACCAGAGGTCGACATATGGGAATACATGAACGGGCTCAAGGTGATCGTCAAGTCGAGTAATCTCGGCGACAATCGAACATTGGCGATACCGGTGGCACATACGATCTACTACGAGATGGGTCCG
The DNA here is from genome assembly GCA_027622495.1 of Pseudomonadota bacterium. Taxonomy (GTDB): domain Bacteria; phylum Pseudomonadota; class Gammaproteobacteria; order Pseudomonadales; family Azotimanducaceae; genus JAQBYL01. The sequence continues at coordinate 137 of JAQBYL010000367.1, read as the reverse complement.
GAGCGACGGGCGAGCATGGGCATCGCTGACACACTGATCCGGATATCGGTCGGGATTGAAGACATCGACGATCTGCTCGCAGATCTGGCCCAGGCAGGGGAGAACAATGGGGCGGCTTGAAGGCAAGGTAGCAGTAA
>JAQBYL010000366.1 GCA_027622495.1 Pseudomonadota bacterium | reverse complement strand
GGGTGGTGGCCACCCCCGCCGACATCCGCCGCTTCACACTGGAATTCTACGGGCTGGCAAAGTCAGTCTCGCGGGCCGAAAACGAAGGCGGCGAACGCGCCGGTGTGGGCAACCTGGAACAGATGCTTGAGCTCGGCCAGCTCAAGTCCCCGGATGCGAACGATGCGCACATCGTCAATATCGTCGACTGGCTGCTGCAATACGCCTTTGACCAGCGCGCCAGCGACATTCATATCGAACCGCGCCGCGACAAGGGAATGATCCGTTTTCGCATCGACGGCGTGCTGCACCATGTATATGAACTGCCTGGTGCGGTGAACACCGCCGTCACCAGCCGTCTGAAAATACTCGGCCGCATGAATGTGGCAGAAAAGCGCCGACCCCAGGATGGGCGGGTCAAAACCAAGAGTCCCGAAGGCGACGAGATCGAGCTGCGGCTGTCGACCCTGCCAACCGCCTTCGGCGAAAAAATGGTCATGCGGATCTTCGATCCGGATGTGCTGCTGCGCAGTTTCAGCGAACTGGGGCTCAATGGCTCGGACTTTGAGCGCTGGAACACCATCACCCATGCCTCCAACGGCATCGTGCTGGTGACCGGTCCCACCGGATCGGGCAAAACCACCACCCTGTATTCCACCCTCAAACAGCTCGCAACCGATCAGGTCAACGTCTGCACCATCGAGGATCCCATCGAAATGATGGAGCCTTCTTTCAATCAGATGCAGGTGCAACACAACATCGACCTGACCTTTGCCAGCGGTGTGCGTGCTCTGTTGCGACAGGACCCGGACATCATCATGATCGGTGAAATCCGCGACATCGAAACCGCCGAAATGGCGATTCAGGCGGCCCTGACCGGTCACCTGGTGATCAGCACCCTGCACACCAACGATTCGCCCACTGCCGTCACCCGTCTGCTGGATCTGGGCGTACCGGCCTACATGATCAAGGCCACCATCCTGGGTGTGATGGCCCAGCGTCTGGTTCGCACCCTGTGTCCGCACTGCAAAGTGGCAGAGCCGGTGGATCTGGAGGCCTGGGAGTTGCTGATGCGGCCGTTCAAAGCCAAACCTCCGCAACAGTTGTACCGGGCGCAAGGCTGTCTTGAGTGCCGCGGCACCGGTTACATGGGCCGCATGGGCATCTACGAGCTTCTGATGATGACCGAGTCGGTGCAGAGCGTCATCAGCGAGAGCACCGACATCGAGGCGGTCCGCAATCAGGCCCTGAAACAGGGCATGCACACATTGCGCCTTTCTGGCGCGCAGAAGGTGGGCGCCGGTTTGACTACCATTGAAGAAGTCCTGCGGGTCGCCCCTTTAAGCCAGACCTGACGGGCCCTTAAGCACAGCGCCCGCCGGCGCATACCAGCGCTGCAAACCGACCTCACATAGACGATTCTGCTCAAAAGGTTCAGAATCGCGGCCCTTTGAACCATAACGACGATGCACTCGATGGCGCTACCGGAATTTGAGGAAATGCTGACGACGCTGGTGGGCTCACCGTCGGTGAGCTGTACCTGCCCGGATATCGATCAGAGCAACCTCAAGGTCATCGAACACCTGGCCAACTGGCTGGAGGGGATGGGGTTTAAGACCGATCTGGTGCCCATGCCGGGTCAACCGGGCAAAGCCAATCTGATCGCCCAGCGCGGTAACGGTGAGGGCGGTCTGGTGCTGGCCGGGCATACCGATACGGTGCCTTTCGATGAAGCGCTGTGGAACAGCGACCCCTTCATCGTCAGTGAACGCGATGACCGGCTTTATGGCCTGGGCACCTGCGACATGAAGGGCTTTTTCCCGGTCGCCCTGACCGCAGCACAGCGCTACAGCCAGACTGATCTGAACAAACCGCTCATCATTGTTGCCACCTCAGACGAAGAGTCCTCCATGGCCGGTGGCCGATACCTGATGGAAAGCGGCCGACCCAGGGCGGATGTGGCGATCATCGGCGAACCCACCGGTCTGATGCCCGTGTATGCGCACAAGGGCATCATGATGATGGCGATCAATCTGCAGGGTTCGTCTGGCCATTCTTCAAACCCGGATCTGGGGCGCAACGCACTGGATGCCATGCACGCAGTGATGGGGGAGTTGATCCGCTTCCGCGAAGAGCTTGCCGCCCGGCATCGCAACCCTGGCTTCGAAGTGGTCATACCGACCCTGAATCTGGGTTGCCTGCGCGCCGGTGACAATCCGAACCGCATCTGCGATCACGCCGAACTGCAGATCGACCTGCGGCTGCTGCCAGGCATGGACGGCGACCAGATCTTTGCCGACCTTCAAAAACGGATTGAAGCGGCGGCCGAACCCTTCCAGGTGCCGGCAACCCTGACTGCTCTGTACCCGCCCGTTCCCCCATTTGAGACCGACCGTGAGGGCGATCTGGTGCAAACACTTTCGCGCCTGTCGGGCAATGCTGCGGGCACCGTCGCCTTTGGTACCGAAGCCCATTTTCTGCAGTGTCTGGGCATGGAGACGGTGGTGTTCGGCCCCGGCAGCATCAACCAGGCACATCAACCCAATGAGTATCTGGCGCGCAGCCAGATCAACCCCGCGGTGGACGTCATCGACCAGGTAATCCGCCGCTATTGCCTTGCCTGAAGTTTTACCTGAAGTTGTGCCTATGAAGACCACCGACTACGCCCAATGGTTCAGGGATTCCACCCCCTACATCAGCGCCCACCGGGGCAAGACCTTTGTTGTTCTGCTCGGTGGTGAAGCCATTGAACATGCCAATCTGACCAACATCGTGCACGACCTGGCCCTGATGCATGTTCTCGGCGTGCGTCTGGTGCTGGTTCACGGTGCCAGACCGCAGATCGACAGCGTGCTCCCGATCACCGATCTCATCGGTGATCGGCGCATTACCGGTCCTGACGAGATACGCACGATTGCTGCCATCACCGGTCAGATACGGGCACAGCTCGAAGGTCTGTTTTCTACCGGTCTGCCGACCAGTCCGCTGCACAACGTCAACATCAACCTGATCAGCGGTAATTTTGTTACCGCCAGGCCGCTGGGTGTAGTCGACGGTGTAGACCACCTTCTGACTGGGACCACCCGTTCGGTACGGGCAAACGTCATCCGCACCGTCATCGATACCGGCGGTGTGGTGCTGCTGTCACCCACCGGTTATTCACCCTCTGGCCAGATGTTTAATCTGGCGGCTCACGAACTGGCGGCCGACGTAGCAATTGCTCTGAACGCAGACAAGATCCTGGTGCTCGATCCGAACCCTTACGCTGTGGATACATCGGATCGACGCCTGAGTATCTTGAGTCCCCAAGCGTTGGATGAACTGCTTGATCGCGTCGTTCAGCCGGTGCTGACTGATCAACATCTGAGAACGTTGATGCGTGCTGTCCGGGGCGGCGTACGACGCGGTCACCTGGTCAGTTATGTCGAAGATGGCGCACTGCTTCGGGAGTTGTTTACCGCAGAGGGGACCGGCACCCAGATCACTGAAGAATCGCATCAGCGCATACGGCAGGCAACGATTGAGGATGTCGCCGGGATCGTCGAGATTATCCGGCCGCTCGAGGAGCAGGGATTTCTTGTACGTCGTTCGCGCGATCGGCTGGAACGGGAAGTCGAGCATTTTATGGTGGCCGACATCGACGGGATCGTGGTTGGCTGTTGCGCCTGCTACCCGATCAAGAGCGACAGAACCACGGCCGAGGTCGCCTGTGTGGCGGTACATCCCTCGCATCGGACCAGGGTTGATCTCGCGGTTGACGACAGCCTCGGCAAGCGCCTCCTGACACAAGCTGAACGACGCGCGGCAGCCAGTGGTGTGACTCGCCTGTATATCCTCACCACCCAGGCGCAGGACTGGTTTCTGGCGCAGGGTTACAAACCCGCCAGCGTGGATGATCTGCCTGGCGAAAAGCAGGCACTATACAACTATCAGCGAAAATCCAGCGTGATGATAAAAACGATCGAGAATATCTTATGACCGACCCCAAACGACCCTATTCATCCATTGTAGTCGACGGTGTAGAGCAGGCCCCGAGCCGGGCCATGCTGTACCCGGTGGGCTTTACCCGCGAAGATTTCACCAAGCCGCAGATCGGTATTGCATCGACATGGGCGATGCTCACGCCCTGCAACATGCATATCAACACACTGGCTGATGCAGCTGTCATGGGTGGCGACGAAGCAGGTGGAAAATCTGTTCTGTTCAACACCATCACGGTGTCTGACGGCATCAGCATGGGCACGCCCGGTATGCGGTACTCGCTGGTGTCTCGCGAAGTCATTGCTGATTCAATCGAAACAGTTGTCTGTGCACAGGGGTTTGATGGTTTCGTCGCGATTGGTGGGTGCGACAAGAACATGCCTGCCTGCGCCATGGCGATGGCGCGCATCGATCGGCCGTCGGTGTTTGTTTACGGCGGAACCATTCAATCAGGTAAACAGAGGCGCGATATCATCAGCGTGTTCGAGGCGGTCGGCAGCCACGCAGCCGGCAACCTGTCTGACATCGAACTGCTCGATGTCGAGGCAACAGCGATCCCCGGGCCAGGATCCTGCGGCGGCCTGTATACCGCCAACACCATGGCCTCCGCCCTTGAAGCGCTGGGCCTGTCT
>JAQBYL010000365.1 GCA_027622495.1 Pseudomonadota bacterium | reverse complement strand
GGGTGAGCAGGTAGATCTGCGGGAGGGGCAGTGGACCGTGGTCGGGCATTTTGAAGCGGGCGGCAGCGCCATGGAATCGGAGATATGGATTGACCTGAAGCTCGCACAGGCGATTTTTCGACGCGGCGGAAGCATGAGCCTGGCCCGGGTGCGAATGGATGATGCCTCGGTTGTCGATGAGCTCAAAACCCGGATCGACGATGACCCGAGGCTTGAACTCGCCCTCACTACAGAAGAAGAGTTCTACAGCGCACAGTCTGCATCGAGGACCAGAATCATCAATACGTTCGGCTTTGTTGTAGCCGGTATCATGGCAGTGGGTGCGGTTTTTGCCGCGCTGAATACCATGTACACGGCGGTCAGCACGCGATCCGTTGAGATCGCCACGCTCCGTGCTCTGGGCTTCGGCGGTCTGCCAGTGGTTGTATCGGTCATGATGGAGTCGCTGTTTCTGGCGCTGCTTGGTGGGGTGATCGGCGGGGTTCTGGTGTTTCTGGTCTTTGATGGCTACACCGCATCTACCTTGAACAACGCATCGTTCTCACAGGTCGCCTTTGACTTTGCGGTAACCCCCGATCTGCTGCAGATGGGTCTTGCCTGGGCCGTGGGTCTGGGGCTGGTGGGTGGTCTGTTTCCCGCCGTGCGGTCGGCGCGAATGCCGATTACCGCAGCCCTGCGCGGAGATTGATCAGTAAATTCCGGCTTCTAACCCGGCGGCCATTGCAAGACCAAGATCGTGACAGGCGTGCAGGTGATCTTCGCTCACCTCACCCACCGCGATCACCGGCTCCTGCACCAGTTGGAACGGGTAGCCGTTGGCAATGCGTTTGAGTGCCCGCAGCGCACCAGACCCATCGTTCCCGGCGCTGATGAAAAGAGCATAGGGCAGCGGCGCGATCTTGCCTTCTACCGGGTAGAAGGTGCGATCGAGAAAGTCTTTCATCGCGCCAGACATGTAGCCGAAATTTTCCGGCGTGCCGAGGATCAATCCATCGGCCCACAGCAGATCTTCGGGTCCCGCCGACGCGGCGCGAACAGTACGAACCTCGACACCCGTGACCAGCTCGCTTTGTGCGCCGGTAAGGGCAGCCTCCATCAGGCGGGCCGTATTGCCGCTCTGAGAGTGGTAAACGATGAGTAAATGTTTGATCGAGTCTGGTCTTGCGTGCGTGGGTGAGCAGTATGCGGCAAATACTCTCCTGCCGGGAGTATGTGCCGGGAGCACGTACCCGGATCAGGTGGACTTTTTGCTTGGGGTTTGATTAGTAGGGATTCCACTCTCAGACTGTGGCCATCTGACCGCGAGGACAACATGAGAAAGAGATTACCCCGCATCATCGGCAAACCGGCCGTGCTGCTCATAACGTTACTCATGGGTCAGGGCTGTTCACCGCCGCGTGCTATCGAAACGGTTCCGCTAATCGATGTCAGCGTTCTGACGGTAACGGATCTGCGCAGTGGTCTCGACAGTGGCTGGTACAGTGCCACCGATCTCACCCGGGCCTATCTCGATCGAATCAAGCGGATCGACGATGCGGGGCCGCAGCTCAACGCGATCATCGAAATCAACCCCGATGCCATGGCGATTGCCGCACAACTCGATGCGCAGTTCGCTGCAGGTGGACCGCGCGGTTCGTTGCACGGTCTGCCGGTGGTGCTGAAAGCGAACATCGATACCGCCGATGGCATGGCCACCAGTGCCGGGTCTCTTGCTCTTGCCACCCATCAGGCGGCGATCGATGCGTTTGTGGTCAGCCGTCTGCGCGCAGCCGGGGCGATCATCCTCGGTAAAGCCAACCTGAGCGAATGGGCTAACTTTCGCGACGAGCACTCCTCGAGCGGTTGGAGCAGTGTTGGCGGCCAGACTAAAAATCCGTTCGTGCTGGATCGTAATCCCTGCGGTTCCTCCAGCGGATCAGCAGTGGCGGTCGCGGCATCGCTTGCGCCACTGGCGGTTGGAACCGAGACCAGCGGCTCCATTGTGTGCCCGGCTGGCACTAACGGCGTTGTGGGCATCAAACCCACGGTTGGGGTGATCAGCCGCAGTGGCATCATTCCGATTTCTCACAGTCAGGATACCGCCGGACCAATGGCGAAGACGGTCACCGGTGCGGCGCTGCTCCTTGAGGCGATGATCGGCTTCGACCCGTCGGATGCAGGGGCTGTGGAGTTTGCCGATGGCGCATCACTGCTGCCGGATCCGGCGGGCGTACGTCTGGATGGCATCAGGATCGGTGTTTTACGGGGTTACTATGGTTCCGGCAGATTTCCGCAAGTGGACGCGATCTATGAGGCAAACATCGCCGTCCTCGCCGGGCTCGGCGCCACCGCTATAGATCCGATCGAGTATCGCGCGAGCGACACCCAGCGCGCGGCCCAGTATCAGGTGTTGCTGTACGAATTCAAGGCCGGCCTGAACGCCTACCTTGAAAGTCACAGTGTGGCGGATGAGGTTGATTCCCTGGCTGACCTCATCATCTACAACAATGCGAACCAGCCGCGGGTGATGCCACATTTCGCACAAAACATATTTATCGATGCCCAGGCCACTGACGGGCTTGAAGGCGCCGCCTACCTGCAGGCGCGTGAGGACGCCAACCAACGCCTGCGCGACGATGTAGATGCACTTTTTGTTGCTCAAAAGCTCGATGCGATCCTGTTGCCAGTCAATGGTCCCGCATGGCCGATTGACTGGCTGAGTGGCGACAACTATGGGTTTGGTGGCACAGCCTATCTCGCCGCGGTCACCGGTTATCCGAGCATTGTGGTGCCAGCAGGCAACGTGTCAGGTCTACCGATCGCAGTAGGCTTTCTCGGTCGCGCATTCACTGAACGGAATATTATTCAGATGGCCTATGCCTTCGAGCAGGCTACACGTGCCCGCATCGATCCGATGTTCGTCGAGACACTTGAAACAACGACTCCTTCGCCTGGCACGAGATGAGCCTGATGGTCTCCGAGCTGATTAACAAGGCAGCGCAACGACTGGCTGGTCAGATCGTACGGACACCCTGCAGTCCATCGAAAACTCTGTCTGATATGACTGGCGCTGGTATTTTTCTCAAGTTTGAAAACCAGCAGTTCACAGCGTCTTTTAAAGAGCGCGGCGCATTGAACAGTCTGTTGTTGTTGAATGATGATGAGCTTAAGCGCGGGGTCATAGCGATGTCGGCCGGCAACCATGCGCAGGCGGTTGCCTATCATGGCCTGCGTCTGGGGATCAACGTCGTCATCGTCATGCCGCGTTCCACCCCCAACGCCAAGGTCGAGCAGACGCGCGTGTTTGGCGCCGAAGTCATCCTGCATGGTGCGCAATTCGACGAGACCCTTGCCTTTACCCAGAGTCTTGCCGCTGAACGGAGCCTGACGCTGATCCATCCGTTCAATGACATAAACGTCATTGCTGGTCAGGGCACGGTGGGGCTCGAGATTCTCGATCAGTGTCCGGACGTAGAGATCATAGTGGTTCCGGTTGGCGGCGGCGGTCTGATCAGCGGGATCGCGAGCGCAGTGAAACAGTTGAAGCCGTCTGTCAGGATCGTCGGTGTCCAGGTGGAACGTTTCAGCGCCGTTCATGAAGTATTTAACCGTTTGCCCCAGACAGATTATCCGGCGGCAACAGTCGCAGAGGGCATTGCGGTTAAAAAGCCCGGTGAGCTTACCCTGCCGATCATTCTCGAGAAGGTCGACAGCATGCTCACGGTGTCGGAAGAAGCTGTCGAACAGGCCGTATTTACTCTGCTCGAGATCGAGAAAACCCTGGTTGAAGGGGCGGGTGCTGTGGGTCTCGCGGCGGTGAAGAAACACCCGGAGTTGTTTACCGGCAGGAAAACCGTGCTGGTCCTGTCTGGGGGCAACATCGACATGATGATCCTTTCCTCCATTCTGCAACGTGGAATGGTTCGAACGGGTCGACTGGTTCGCCTGCAGGTCGAGCTACCCGATGTGCCTGGTGCACTCGCACAGCTCACCCGGGTGCTGGGTGAGCACGACAGCAACATCATGGAAATCGATCACCAGCGGGCCTTTGGTGGCTCATCGGTCAGGACGACGATCGTTGAACTGGAGTTACAGATGCGTGGTGAAGAACAGGCGCATCAACTGATCGCGGCGCTGGTCGCTGCGGGTTATGAAGCATCGATCCGGCGGTGAGGGTGCGGATCCGCACGCGAAAAGACGCGCGAATCCGCCACCCATAAGTTAGTCGGAATACACGACTGCTTAGCCTGCCTTTATCGACGCCACCAGAGTCGCAAGCTTGTCGAGCAATGGCAGAACGGTGTCGGCATTGGCGGGTGGAAGACCAAACACGAGCTCATCAAAACCCTGGTCGATTCTGCCGCGCAGTGCTTCGGGGTCGGTAGGTGCGCCAAACAGGGCCAGATCGCAGTCTTCGACCTTGCGGCCTCGTGCGGTGAGTGCAGTTTTCAGGTTGTCCATGCCATCTGACCTCAGACCGCCGATCGGCATCCAGCCATCCGCGTAGTCGGCAACCCGGTCATAGACCCATTTTGAATTGGCCCCGATCCAGATCGGTGGACCACCCGGCTGCACCGGCTTGGGGCACGACCAGATGGGGTCGAAGTCCAAGAACTCACCG
>JAQBYL010000364.1 GCA_027622495.1 Pseudomonadota bacterium | reverse complement strand
ATATCGAGCGCGCAGTTCTCGCGTACACGGATGATCTGGTTCTGTCGGGTGGCCGGACGGGAGACGGTACATTTGCAGCTCTCAAAGCCCATCTTTCGGATGTGGAAATCCTCGAGTTGACCTACATCACCTGCACCTACGAGATGCATGCCACCATGTGTCGGGCGCTCAAGCTCGAGTACGACAACGTGGATGAACGGGTTGTTGAAATCCCGGTACCCGAAGATGAGCGGCGGGATATCGATTTCATGCGTGCGGTTGACGACGACTGACTCGTGAGTCAGGTCAAGGTCACGGCTGGTTACGGCTGCGATCCAGGCGTCGTGCTATTGCCTCACCGACGAGCCATCAGACGTGCTTCGGCCGACTGCTTCGATGGTGTCCTGAGCTTGTTTGCGTTCCGCTTCGATCTGCGCGTTTGAACGACAGATCCGCTGTGGCCTGTGCGATCCCATCGGTCGCTCGGTAGAGCAGACACCGTTCGGGATTTGGGTGGTGTTGGAAACCGGGCTCAATCCCCCCGTGCAGGCAGCGAGAGCCAGAAGCCCAGTCCATACGACTGCGAATCGCAGGTTGCAAAACCAACCCATCTGGTGACTCCGCTGAGCTGAAAATCCACGACCAGCATTGTGATTCACCAGCGAATATTCTGTCTACACAATACGATTTCCAATAGCCGACCTGGTACCTGATAGTGGAAATCTAGCCGGGCAGAATAGGCAGCAACCGGATTGGCGTCTACTTCATTTTGGCCCTGCAAAGAGCCGCGGTAGATTTCCGCAAGTTTAGTGACCGTGACTCGCATACACCTGCGTATCGCCATCTGGTTGAACCAACAATACGTCGTATGCGTCCTTGCGCCCATCAGGCATTTCCATCCCCGGTGATCCGATCGGCATGCCTGGTACGGCCAGACCGCGAGCGTCTGGCCGTTCGGCCAGCAACCGTATCACGTCATTGGCTGGGACGTGGCCTTCCAGAAAGTAACCGCCGATCTCCGCCGTGTGACACGAACCGAGGCCGAACGGCAACCCCACACGTGCTTTGACGTCAGACAGATCGTTCTGCTCATGCACCGACACGTCAAAGCCGGCCTGGCGCATGTGGTCTACCCAGTCGCCGCAGCAACCGCAGCTGGGCGTCTTGTAGACGACCAGTGCGGGTCCGGTGGCTTTCGCCACACTTGCGTTGTCGGTGCAACCGGTGAGCACAGGTGTGAGTGCCAGCAGTAGATAAGTTAAAGCAGATAGTCTAGTCATGCGGTTTCATCGAGTTATAACTTTGCGGCAATATAGCTCATTCGAAGAGGTCTGAAAGTCAGGAACTGATCCGCTCCTCGTTCGGTCTCAGATCCAGCGGCTGCGCGAACTGAGTTCTTCGCATACCACGCACATTCTGCTCAGCGAGAATCTTTGATCTGAATGTGCGTCGGAACTGCCAGAGACCAGCCACGCTGTCCCAGACCATAAGCATCCGTTCGAAAAGGCTGAACGAACGGATGGGTTTTCGCATCTGTGCTACAGCCGCGGGTTGAAGCATCCGTTCAACCCAACTGAAATAGTTATCGATCAGATCAGCACGCTCTGCCTCGGTGCGCGAATAGATCGCATCGCGAGCCGCCAGAAAGTCCTCCTCCAGAAAACGTACCCGTACCGTCAGAGGATCGAACCCTTCATAGGTTTCTATAAAAGCCTCGAAGTCTCCTTTCAGATGCTGACCCATGAGCTCAAAGGCAGGATCACTAAGCAGCAGATACTTGTTCCCGGGAACGGAATTCTTCAGCAGACGGTGGGCGAGGATCACATCCGGTCCCGACACCTGGGGCCGTCCGGCCAGCTCGTGAAACACCGCTTCACCGGCATGCACCACTATTTTCAATCCCAGTTTGTCGGCGTTACGGCAGATCGCACAACCGCACGGGGTTGATTCGATATTTACACCGGTCGCGCTGATGAACGCATCAAAGAACTTGAGCAGCTTGCTGCTGATCTCCTGCGCGAGGTTCTGCCACAGCGTTTCGTCGCCAGGATTTCTCGCGTACAGAAACACTGCATCCCCTTCAATTTCCTGCAGGGTCAGCGGTATATCCACCTGTTCCAGGATCGCCTCGATCAAACTATTGATGCAGATCTGCCCATGCACGGCGGAGGTGCGATTTTCTACCATGAATCGTGTGTAGCCGCTGATGTCGGCCAGGATGATGATGAGGTTGTCTTGCTGCATGGTAGATAACACTTTAGCAAGTTACAGTTGCGCTTCAAGCTTCTCCCGCTTGGCAACGCCTGATTGTCGACGGAGAGCGTGGTGTAAACCGGGCTCATGGCACGCAGGTTGATCCCAGATGTTGCGTCGTTCCCAGTTTTTAAGCTGATCGAGTATCACGGGTGTCCTTCAACACCCGAGTAGAGGCGCATGCTGCCTTTGTAGGTGGTGTAGTTGCGGGAATTCTGTCGGAAATTTTGAGTTCCGGGTTTTCCATCTACACGTCCAGTGCATCCAGCTATCAACTGGTGTACGCCACGTTTGCGACCGCTGTTCTATTCATGATCTGGTTGTATCTGAACTGGCTGATTCTGCTGATTGGTGCCAGCGTTGCGTTTTTCGCCAGCACCCGGAAGTGGTCAGTACCGGGTTGCGCAGCGTGCATTTCAGCGCTGCGCTGACGACGCAAAGCTGACCTATGTGCCAGGGGTTCCTTTCGACACAACAACCATCGATGAAGTCCTGCAGAAAATGGCGGTTTTTCAACCGGACGAAAGTGACAATCCCGATCTTGCAACGTCATCGACGGCTCAGTTCGACTCTGCGGTTCTTTGCGCGACCTTCGAGCGTATCGTTGGTGTCCTTGGGCTGAGATTCACCGCGACCGGAAGTTTCGAGTCGTGCGGGTTCGACATCGTAACCTTCGACAAGTGCACGCTTTACGGCGGCGGCCCTGCGTTTTGAAAGATCCGAGTTGTACGCATCGCTCGCGATGGAATCGGTGTGGCCTTCAACACTCAATTGCCAACCGGGGTTTCGCTGCAGCACACCGGCGATCTCAGCCAGCGCAGGCTCGGACTCCGATCGGATCTCGTCGCTGTCGAAGACGAAGAAAATACTGTAGATATCGACTTTTCGATTTTCGGCCAGCGCCTGTTCTATCGTGCTCGCTGACGCGTCGTCGGAAGCAGAGCCAGTTCCACTGTCATCTGCACTTCCACCTCCCATCTCGGGGGTGTGGCCGCCACAACCACTCGAAATCTTGATCACCTGCAGCACATCCCGATCCCGCGCCGGGCTGTAGGGGATGCCATACAGGCGGGTTTCTTCAGGTGTGACAGCGGAGATGCTGTCGATGCCAAACCGATACTTCAGCACGATTGGATTGTGCGGATCATCAAGGATCAGGAATTCTGTTTTTTCACCGAAGAAGTCTCCTTCTGCACGAATGGCCGGAAGATCCGCAGCAACATCGTTCACGATCACCGATACGTCTAGATTGCCTGTCTTGTGGACAGTGGTAACCATCTGGTTGTCGTATACGTTGGGGTGCTCGTTACGATCGATAGACGCATTGCCGGAAAAAGCGATGAAGATCCCCAGCTCGGCGCTGCCGGTACTGTTCAGCGATTCGAGAACCTGCCGCGACACACCAATCGCTGTGGTTCCAGGGATGTGTTCCGGGATCAATTCCGAAAATTGCTGCAGGTAGAGCGAAGCATTCTCGAGATCGGTGCGGTCAATCGTGCGATAGACGGTTGATCGGCCGAGGGTTGGTGGATCACTCGATAGCCAGTCCTGCACCATTCGCTCTGAGGAGTATCGCAGACGCACGCTGGTATCCGAAACTGCCTCGATTCGTTTTATCGACTCGTAGTCGCCATCAGTCTGCTGGATTGCGGTTGTGATCAGGAGTCCTTCACATAGTGGAATTCCGGTGTCGACTGCCAGAACGCGTTGGGGGGTAAGGCAGGCCAGCAGTGCAATACCACAGACACACAACAGGTTAGTCCACTTCCGACTAGTCATTGCCTTGCTCCGAAGGGATCTCATAGGAGAAATCAGATGATCCCAGGACCGGATTGGCCTGGAAATCAAAGGTGACCTCAATTTGATCGATACTGCCCGCGGGTGCACCTGGCGGAGTGTCCTGAACGATCTGTCGCACGAGCATCGTTTGGGCGTCGAGCGTGATTTCGATAGGGCGCAGCCTGGCTCCCTGCCCGGTCTGATAACCAATCCGCGAGTTTGCGCGGATCACCACTGCGGGTTGGCCTTCAAATGTTGTGGGTTCTGCGAGACTCACTGATTCAAGCTTGCCGAGTGGACTTACCAGACCTGCACCTGGAAACAGCGACGGCGCCAGAAGAAGGGCAGTACTCATGGTCGGATAGGCGGTGAGAGCAAACGCGTTCGAGCCCTGGCCGCGACCGTAACGCTCATGGACACGGGTGGTAGACCACCAGGTTTCAAAATAGTCACCCCCGTCGCACCAGATCGCAATGATGTCACCCCCTGCTGCCTGATCTTCGCGAAACTCAAACCAGTAACTTCGTGATGGTCGAAAGCGGGTCTGGAATCGATGTTGTTCGATGATTGAGGTAGCACCCGGAGGTTTTACTTCAGTCCTGACT
>JAQBYL010000363.1 GCA_027622495.1 Pseudomonadota bacterium | reverse complement strand
AAGGGCAATCCAGCCGTTATACGTTGGCATCATCATCGTCGGCCTGGGGGCAGGCGTAGTTTTTCTGACCTCCATGTTCATCGTCAGCCGGGTGACCGGGCCGCTGGTCGAAGTGGCTGAGAGTGTTGAGAGCTTCCGGGGTGCCGAGAATTTCATACCGCTGCCTGAGCAGGGTCCCCGTGAGCTTGTCAGTCTTGCCGCCAACTTCAACACCATGGCCAGGGAAATCTCTGAACTTTTGTCTAACCGGACGACACTACTGGCAGGTATATCGCACGATCTGCGCACACCGCTGACGCGGATGCGACTTGCGCTCGAATTACTTCCTGACACCGTGGAGAGAAAGCTTGTGGCGCGCTTTGAACGCAATCTGGAAGCCATGGACGAACTGATTGCAGATACGCTGCGTTTTGCGCATGGCGCAGTGGAAGCCAAACATGAAGTCGAAACGCTGCCTTTTATCAAAGATGTATTGGCACAGATCGATGAGACCATCCGGTTTTGTGCTGATCCATCGGTGCCTGATCGGGTGATTCTGGCGCCCGGTGCTTTTGCCCGGGTGGTTACCAACCTGGTCACCAATGCTCAGCAATACGGCGAAGGCGTGTCGGTTCTGCTGACCGGCCGTGAGCTGCATGTGATGGATCGGGGTGAAGGTATAGCGCCCGAATATCGGGAGCTGGTGTTCCAGCCGTTCTTTCGGATCGAAGGCTCGCGCAGTCGGGCGACCGGTGGCAGCGGTCTCGGTCTCGCGATTGTAGCCCAGCTGTGCCAGGCACAGGGCTGGAAGGTCAGTGTAGAGGATGGACCGCTGGGTGAAAACGACGTTGTAGTGGTGTTCTAGCGCAGAATTCAACGAATTAACCGGGCACGACACTCGAGCAACGAAGCTGTAACAAACTGACACAAAAACTGTGGGTGCGGAAATTTGCGCGAAACAGCTTTAGCGGATAGTGGGTAACGTGGCTTGTAGGTTAATCCTTTGAGTCCACGAGATAAAAATCTATCCCCTTTGACCAATTGGTCGCTCTACGCCGCCGGTTTTCTCTCCAGACCGGCGGTTTTTCTTTATGTGGTTCTGAATTTCCTGAGTGTTGCGAACGACACCGCGATGAGCCCCGCCCGCAACACCGGCAGATGATCAGGCGGTCTGGTTGTGCAGATGGACGTCGCGTTGTGGGAACGGAATGCTGATCCCTTGTGCGTCGAACGCAAGCTTGACTGCCTCGGTGATGGCAAAGTACGTCGCCCAGTAGTCGTCTGATTTGACCCACACACGGACGGTAAAGTTGACGCTGCTGTCTGCCAGGGCCGATACCACAACCAGCGGGGCGGGGTCTTTGAGTGAGCGTTCGTCCTCACTCACCAGACGTTCCAGAATGGCCTTGGCCTTGGCGATGTCATCACCGTAGCCGATACCGAATACAAAATCGACGCGCCGGGTTTCCTCCCGCGAATAGTTGGTGATGATCCCGTTGGACAGAGCGCCGTTCGGAACCACAATGACCTTGTTGTCTCCGGTTTTGATGATGGTGTGGAAGATCTGAATTGATGAAACAACGCCGGATATCCCCTGGGCTTCGACGAAATCACCAACCTTGAAAGGTCGGAACATCAATACCAGCACGCCGCCTGCGAAGTTGGCGAGGCTACCCTGCAGGGCCAGACCAACGGCGAGGCCCGCTGCGCCGAGAATGGCGATGAATGAGGTGGTTTCGATCCCGATCATCGAGGCAACGCTGATCAGCAGGAGCGCCTTCAAGCCGATGGAGATGAGCGAGGTGAGAAATCTGGAAAGGGTTGCTTCGGTCCGCGTGCGCTCCATGGCGCGTCCGGCGAGGCCTGTGATGCGGTTGATAATCCACAGACCAATGACCAGAACGACGATCGCGAGGATCAGTTGCGGACCATATGACATGGCCATGGTTACACCACTGTCGATGTAACCTTGCATCTGTTCGGGTGAGATTCCGTCCAATGTTATTCTCCTTTTTTTTGTTGTTGAGCCTGCGAAAGTTCGGTCAGGCACACATCGGTGCGCTTGGGTGTACATGGCAGGGTGGTTCGCATACCCTACCGCGCCAATCCGGGGACTGACAACTATGGGATTCGTTTTTGAAATGACCAGACAGGTACATAGCAGAAGAACATTTTTCTTTGGCCTGTGCTGCCTGCAGCTGGCTTTTCTCTCCGCGTGTTCGGGCATGTATTACGATGCCTGGGAAAGCGCCGGTGTCTACAAACGGGACATTCTGGTAGACCGCGTGGAAAACGCCATGGAAGCGCAGACTGAAGCAAAAGAAGAGTTTAAAGACGCACTTGAGGCCTTCTCGAGTGTCGTTACCGTCGAGCCTTCCAAACTGAAATCCACCTATGAGACCTTGAGTTCAGCGTTTGAGGATGCCAAAGAGAAAGCCGAGGAAGTCACCGACAGAATAGACTCGGTGGAGTCTGTGTCGAAAGCCTTGTTTGAAGAGTGGAGTGATGAGATCGATCAGATCAGCAACCCGGAGTTGCGGCGATCGAGTGCACGCCAGTTAAAGGTTTCGCGCGGCCGCTACAATGACCTGATTACCTCCATGCGCAAAGCGGAAGCAAGAATGGGTCCGGTATTGACCTCGTTTTCGGATCATGTTCTGTATCTGAAACACAATCTGAATGCGCAGGCGATAGCGTCACTCAAGAATGAACTTGGTTCGATTGAGACCAATGTGGCGCGATTGATTAAAGAAATGGAAGCATCCATTGCCCAGTCGGAGGCGTTTATAAAAGAAATGGGCCTACAGGAGACCTGACGATGAAAATTTTTCTCTGGTTTGTTGGCATCGTGGCACTACTGGTGGTGGGTGCTGGAGTGTTTATCGCCATGAATCTCGGTGACCTCGTCAAAACCCAGGTGGAAACCCTTGGCAGCCAGGCTCTGCAGACCAAAGTCAGCGTCGACGCCATTGATTTTTCCGCAAGCGATGCCTCGGCGGAGATACGCGGCCTGAGTGTGGCTAATCCACCTGGTTACTCGTCGGATAATGCGTTGGGTTTTTCCAACTTCAAAGTCGCCGTGAGCCCGGAACAAACCAGCGGCGAAGTTGTGGTTCTGCGCTAGGTGCTGATCAAGGGCGCCCACGTTGGGCTCGAGTTTCAGGGCCTCGATATCCGAAAGAATTCCAATCTTCAGAAGCTCCTGGACAACCTGAACCAGACTGCAGGTGAAACACCGTCGGGTGATGCAACCGACGATGAGGCCGCGGTCAAGGTGATCATTGATCAGCTGGATTTCACCGGGGCTAAAGCAACGGTCAGATCCGACCTCCTCGGTCAGATCGAAATCGACGTGCCGAATATTCTGCTGCGCGACATAGGCCGTCGCGAAAATGGGGTTGTGGCAGGCGAAGCCATCCGTCAGCTTATGGAACCGCTGCTCAAGGTGCTGGCGGGTGAGGTCGCAAAAAAATCCACTGGTGTGGATGTGGACCAACTCAAAGATCAGGCAGAGAGCGAGTTGAAGCGCAAGTTCGGGGATAGCCTGAAAAAACTGGTGAACTGATGGACTTTGAAAACCTGCTCTACGAGGTTCAGGGCCCCATGGCTCTGATCACGATCAATCGCGCCGACAAACACAACGCGATATCTCTCGCGACTCTGGATGAGCTACACCAGGCGGTCAGCGCTGCTGCTGCTGACGATGCCGTGCGGGTGATCACCCTTACCGGTGCCGGTGGCAAGGCGTTTGCGTCCGGTTCGGATCTGAATGAGGTTCTTCATCGGGATCTTAAAAAAGCCCTGGAACCGATCGTGCAGGGTCTTGCCGACCAGCTGGAGCGAACTCCCAAACCGACGATTGCCGCGATCGACGGCATCTGTCTGGGGGGCGGGCTGGAGGTCGCACTGGGCTGCGATCTGCGCATCGCGACACCGCATTCCCGTTTTGGCACCCCCGAAGGCAAGCTGGGCATCATTCCGGGTGGCGGTGCGTGTGCGCGTTTGCCGCGGATTGTCGGCCGCGGTTGGGGCATGGAGATGATGCTGATGGGCAACCCCATCGATGCGCAGCGTGCTTTGTCTATCGGCCTGATCACACGGCTTGTTGAGCCTGAAGAACTGCTGCCCGAGGCCAGAAGAATGGCCGATCACCTGGCGAGTTTCGCACCCTTCGTCCCCCGCACCATGAAGGCGATGGTCCACTTCGGCATGGAATCAAGCCTCGCTGGTGCACTGATGTTTGAAAAATATGCCCAGGGCGCGCTGGTGCAGACCGAAGACAAGATCGAAGGCATCAGCGCCTTTCTGGAAAAACGCGAACCGCATTTCAAAGGCCGTTGAGGGTCGTTAAAACCGCTACCCTTGCGCTCACCTGGGTTAAGTTGATCGCCAGGAACGGCTGGTAGATACTCGAGCTTCCACATATTTAAAGCTTAGGGGGAGTGTATGGCGGTGGACAAGTTTCCCATTGAGGGAAGCCACATCATGATGTTTGCGCGCTCGGTTGGAGACGCAAATCCGATCTACTACGACGACGAGTATGCCAAGGGCACCGAGCCGGGGAAGGTGATCGCCCCGCCGACGTTTGCGCAATCCAGTGCTCAGTTCGATCCGGACTATTTTCTGCGGCCCAAGATCGGCGAAG
>JAQBYL010000362.1 GCA_027622495.1 Pseudomonadota bacterium | reverse complement strand
TTCTGCTGGCGCTGTGGCAGTCACCTCTATCGCCGGGTGCCAGAAACAACCGCGGCTGCCGGGTCTGCATCGTCAGACAAAGACATCCTGCGCTGAACATCCGCGCTGAAATCAAGGAGGAAACATGAGTCTGGACAGTTTTAAAACCCGTAGATCGCTTGAAGTAAATGGTAAGGAATATCAGTACTTCAGCCTTCCGGCGGTGCAAGCGGCCGGTGTAGGCGATGTCAGTGCATTGCCTGTCTGTCTGAAGATCCTGTTGGAAAACCTGCTGCGCTTTGAAGACAACAATACGGTAAAGGTAGCCGATATCGCGGCTCTCGCGAGTTGGGCCACGTCAACTCCCGCAGATGAAGAGATCGCCTTTCGACCCGCCAGAGTGTTGATGCAGGATTTTACTGGTGTACCAGCTGTAGCTGACCTGGCGGCGGTGCGCAGCGCTGTGGTCCGCGGAGGCGGCGATCCGAGTCTGATTAATCCTCTGTCGCCGGTGGATCTGGTCATCGATCATTCCGTGATGGTGGACAATTTCGGCAGTTCATCGGCCTTTGCGGCAAACGTGGAAATTGAAATGGAACGCAATGACGAGCGTTATCAGTTTCTGCGCTGGGGCCAGGATGCGTTTACCAACTTTCGCGTCGTGCCACCGGGGACCGGCATCTGCCACCAGGTCAATCTGGAATATCTGGCCAGGGTGGTCTGGACCCGCGAGGAACAAGGCACCACAACTGCGTTCCCCGATACACTGGTCGGGACCGATTCTCACACCACCATGATCAATGGTCTGGGTGTGCTCGGCTGGGGTGTTGGCGGTATCGAGGCCGAGGCGGCCATGCTCGGGCAGCCGATCTCGATGCTCATCCCCGACGTGGTGGGGTTCGAACTCAGCGGCAGCATGCGAGAGGGTATAACCGCGACTGATCTGGTGTTGCGGGTGGTGGAAATGCTCCGCGCCCATGGTGTAGTTGGTAAGTTCGTTGAGTTCTACGGCGATGGTCTGGACCATCTGCCTCTGGCGGATCGGGCCACACTTTCGAACATGGCGCCGGAGTACGGGGCGACCTGTGGCTTCTTCCCCATTGACACAGAGACCATCAATTACCTCAAGCTAACCAATCGTGACAGCGACACAGTTGAGCTGGTTGAGTCTTACTGCAGGGCGCAGGGTCTGTGGCGTGAACCAGGTGCCACACCGGCCACCTACACGGCTTCTCTGAAACTCGATCTGCAGACTGTGGTTGCGTCTCTTGCTGGTCCCAAACGGCCGCAGGATCGGGTCAGCATGACGGACCTTAAAAAGGCTGTCGAAGATCTGCTCGACCTTGAAGGCAGATCTGAAAGCAAGGATCTGCGGATCAGGGTGCCAGGGCAGGACTATGATCTGGGTCATGGCGATGTTGTGATCGCGGCAATCACTTCATGCACTAACACGTCTAATCCGGCAGTCATGCTCGGGGCTGGTCTGGTAGCACAAAAAGCCTTGAGCCGCGGTCTGTCAGTCAAACCATGGGTTAAAACCTCGCTCGCGCCGGGCTCCAAGGTGGTCACGGAATATCTGGAAAAAACCGGCCTTCAGCATGCTCTGGACGAACTCGGTTTTAATCTGGTCGGCTACGGCTGCACCACCTGTATCGGCAACTCCGGTCCCCTACCGGCGCCGGTTTCGGCGGCGATCAGTGAGGGCGACCTGATTGTCTCTTCTGTGCTGTCGGGCAACCGGAATTTTGAAGGCCGGGTGCATCAGGAAGTACGCGCAAACTGGCTTTCGTCACCCCCACTCGTGGTTGCTTATGCCCTGGCGGGTACCACGCGGATCAACCTTGCGAGTGAAGCGATTGGTGTGGACACCGATGGCAAAGAAGTTTTCTTAAGTGACATCTGGCCAAGCAATTCCGAAGTTGCCGCCGCGGTTGCCTCGGTGTCGGCCGAAATGTTTGCTGAGCAGTACGCGGATGTTTTCACCGGTCCGGCTGCGTGGCGTGCGATCAAGGTGACGAGTGAAAAGACGTACGGGTGGGAAAATTCTTCCTACATCAAGCAACCGCCGTTTTTTAAAGTCGGCGGTGATCTGGACCAGAGTGTTGAACTAAGCGGCGCCAGGGTGCTGGCACTGTTTGGTGACTCGGTTACAACCGATCACATCTCTCCAGCAGGGGCCATCCAGCCGGACAGTCCCGCCGGTCATTACCTGCAGCAGCACGGTGTGAATGTTGCTGATTTTAATTCATATGGATCAAGGCGTGGGAACCATGAAGTGATGATGCGCGGCACCTTTGCCAACATCCGCATCCGCAACACCATGGTGCCGGGTGTGGAAGGGGGTTATACCCGGCACATACCTTCAGGGGATGATCTCAGTATCTACGATGCAGCGATCCGTTATCAGGGCGAAGGCATCCCCCTGGTGGTGATTGCGGGTAAGGAATACGGCACCGGCTCAAGTCGCGATTGGGCTGCCAAGGGCACTCGCCTGCTGGGTGTTAAAGCGGTGATTGTTGAGAGCTTTGAACGCATTCATCGATCCAACCTGATCGGCATGGGGGTACTTCCGGTTCAGTTTGCCGACGGGGTCAGTGCTGCGGCGTTGAAGTTGACTGGTCGGGAAATCATCGACATCCGTCTGCCGTCAGGTGAAACACAGGTGACCCCTCGGCAGATGCTCGAGATGGTGATACGCCTCGGCGACGATGAACGGGTTGTGGCGGTAATGAGCCGTCTGGATACCGAGAACGAAATTGCCTATTTCAGGTGCGGGGGTATTCTGCAGTATGTGCTTAACAATCTGATGGACGCATCCTGAAACCTGCGGAACCATCGATCACTACACCGTTGGGGATTGTCTGCGACATGGATGGTCTGCTGCTCGATTCCGAGCGGATCTGTCGCCTGCATTTCCAGGCGGCCTGTGAGTTCGTGGGTATTGAATGCGATCTCGATGTCTACAGCCGCTGCATCGGCGCTACCGGAGACATCACCCGGCAGATACTGATCGATCATCATGGCGCTGACTTTCCCTATGACGAGGTTTCTGCCCGCTGGTGGGAGACCTATCACGAAGAAGTGCTGGTTAATCCTGTGCCGGTAAAACCCGGTGCACGGGAGTGGCTTACGCTGGTCAAGCAGAACGATCTGCCGCTTGCGCTGGCTACCTCCACCATTCGGGCTACGGCGCAGACCAAGCTGCGTCTGGCTGGCCTTGATCATTTTTTTGATGAACTGGTTTGCGGGCGGGAAACACCGCGCGGCAAACCGCATCCCGATCCGTATCTGCTTGCTTGTCAGAAGCTCGGGCAGGCGGCAGTTGATTGCTGGGCCTGCGAAGATTCAGACAACGGCACGCAGGCAGCCATTGATGCAGGGCTTACGGTGTTTCAGGTTCCGGATCTGCTTGCCCCGTCCGAGCAGACCCGGGCGCATGGTCACCGGATCGTGGGTTCCCTGGTTGAAGTGATCGACTATTTTCATCTGGCTCATCGATAGCCGGATACCGCCTGTCATTTCCGGGCTCTATATCTCGGTTTGAGTGAGCCCGCACCGTTAAAATTTCCTATTCCATCTGTCACTAGTTTCTAGCTCACATCGACATTTGATCTGCATTAAGGAAGTAGCAGTTGTGATCAATCGTAAGGAGTCTGAGCTGATCGCCCAGGAACGGAGCAATCGGGGTCAACTGGACCCGGCGCGCAAAGAACTGAAGCGGTCAAAAGTTGAAAGGCCGGCTGCCAGCACAGACAAGTCGTTGAAGTCAGCGCGTTAGAAATACATCTGCGACAGAATGATTGTCAGGGTCACCAGCATCAGTATGGTGAGGGGTATTCCGACCTTGAGGAATTCAGAAAACGTATAGTTACCGGCGCTCATGACCAGCAGGTTAGTCTGGTATGCCATGGGTGTCGCGAAGCTCATGTTGGCACCAAACAGAACGGCCAGAACAAAAGGTTCCGGCGGCAGATTGAGTTGATTTGCGATACCAACGGCAATCGGCGTACCAATGACCGCGGCAGCATTGTTTGAAACCACGTTGGTCAGGATCGCCAGCAGAAGCATCAGTGCACCCAGAATCAGCGCGGGGCCGGCTCCGGCAGTCAGAAACAGAAACACATCCGTGATGTACAGTGTGGCGCCTGTCTCGGTGAGCGCCCGGCCTAACGCAAGCGATGCCACCACCACAAAAAACACGCTTGGTGAAATCGCCCTCATCGCGGCAGTAAAATCCAGACAGCGGGTCAGCAGCATTGCAGCGATGCCGCACACCGCGCTCACAGCGATGGGCATGATCCCGGTTGCAGCGAGAGCAATAACAACGGCGAGAATCAGCAGTGCTGTCAGAGCTTTGTCGGTTTTAGGTAACTCGACGCTGAAATCCAGAACCAGAAAATCGGTACTGCGCTTGAGTGTGCTGATCTGATCCCGCGGTCCCTGCACAAGCAGAATGTCGCCGGGTTGCAGAATCACATCCTGAATCTCTTCGTCTGGTTTCCATATGTCGCGGCCCTTGCGGTGAAGGGCCAGCACAGCAAGCTGATAACGCGGCAGGAAGCGGGCGAAACTCAAGTTAGCTCTGTCTAGCCCGCTTTATTCGTGAACCTGCCACAACGTTCCATTTTTTGCCAGATTGAGCCGAGCAATAG
>JAQBYL010000361.1 GCA_027622495.1 Pseudomonadota bacterium | reverse complement strand
CCTTCTCCGACCTGGTGCAGGAAGCGCGCGAGCGGGTGCAGCGCGACGCCCTCGCCGCCGGCCTCCCCGCCGACCCCAAGCCCCTCCGCGACGGCGGCACCGGCGCGACGGCCTACGGCGAAGCGGTGGCGGTGTACTTGGCGTTTGCCGTGTCGAAGATGACTAACATCGGGTCGTCGATCGCATCATGGATGAGCGACCGCGGCGCGTTTCGCGAGACATTCGCGCGTCAAGCGATTCCGATGACATGGGATTTCGCGGAGGCAAACACGTTTGCCGACACGGGCGGCAGTTTCGCAATCGCCATCGACAAGGGCGCAATGACGATCGATGCGCTCCCCTCGGGCACAATCGCGAATGCAGCGCAGATGGATGCCGCGACGCAGAACCTCAGTGTTGGCAAGGTTGTCTCCACCGATCCCCCGTACTACGACAACATCGGCTACGCCGACCTTTCGGACTTCTTTTACGTCTGGCTGCGTCGCTCCCTGCGGCCCGTGTTCCCCGATCACTTCGCCACGCTCGCGGTGCCCAAAGCCGAAGAACTGGTCGCCACGCCCTACCGGCATGGCAGCAAGGAGAAGGCGGAGACCTTCTTCCTCGACGGCATGACAGAGGCGATGCACCGTCTCGCTGAGCTCACGCACCCCGCGTTCCCGGTCACTATCTACTACGCGTTCAAGCAGTCTGAGAATGACGGCGCCGACGGAACCGCGAGCACCGGCTGGGAAACATTCCTCGATGCGGTTATCCGCGCTGGCTTCGCGGTCAGCGGCACCTGGCCGATGCGGACGGAAGGCTCTGGGCGAATGATCGCGAAGGACTCCAACGCCCTCGCCTCCAGCATCATTCTCGTATGCCGCCCATGCGCCGCCGATGCGCACACCGCGACACGCCGCGAGTTCGTCACCGCGCTCAAGGCCGAGCTACCCGTGGCGCTCGCCCACCTCCAGCGCGGCAACATCGCGCCGGTGGACCTCGCGCAGGCATCCATCGGCCCGGGCATGGAGGTCTACACCCGCTACGCCAAAGTGCTCGACGCCGAAGGCAAGGCCCTAAGTGTGCGCGCTGCACTAGCTCTCATCAACCAAACATTGGACGAAGCTCTCGCTGAGCAAGAGGGCGATTTTGATGCAGATACCCGATGGGCGCTGACCTGGTTTGATCAAGTTGGATTTGCAGAAGACGATTTTGGTGTCGCGACAGTACTTGCTCAAGCAAAGGCAACCGGCATGGATGGGCTTGTAGAGGCCGGCATCATCGTTTCCGGGAAAGGTAAAGTACGGCTGCTTCAACCCGCTGAGCTACCTGCAGACTGGGACCCGACCACAGACACTCGACTGACGGTGTGGGAAATGGTGCACCATTTGATTCGAATACTAGAAACCAGCGGTGAGGGTGCGGCGGCTGTCTTGGTCGCCAAACTCGGTGCAAAGGCCGAAACTGCCCGCGAACTCTGCTACCGTCTTTATACACTCTGCGAGAGGAAGAAGCGCGCGCCCGAGGCGCTGGCCTACAACGGACTCGTGCAGAGCTGGCCCGAGATAACCCGGTTGGCGCAAACGACGCATACAGCAGCAACACCTAGCACCAGCGACCTATTCGACCAGGAATAAGAAAATGGCTATTACCAATCATGAACGTGTCGGCAAGGCGCTAGACCAACTGAAAAGCGGCCTCGGCCCCTTTGTAGAGCGAGAGTTCAAGGCAAAGTACGGCGACGGCTGGGCGTTTGAGGTCAAGGAAATCCTGTCTGACACCCGTCTGGGCACTGGCAAAGACGATTCACTGGATGACGTTGCCGCATTGCTTGTGGTCATGGACAGAAAGTGGAGTGATGTGTTTCGCCGGGTTCTGGGCAAGACTGAGCGCAGCCTGGTCAATGAGATTCTGGCAATACGCAATGATTGGGCGCATCAGAAAACGTTCTCCAGTGATGATGCCTACCGTGCACTCGACTCTGTGGGGCGATTGCTTTCTTCTATATCCGCACCCCAGTCAGACGATGTAGACAAGATGAAGATGGAGCTGCTACGTGTGCGCTTTGATGAGCAAGCGCGTGGTGAAAAGCGCAAGTCTTCAAGCATTGCCATTGAAAGTGGCGTGGTAAGTAGTCTCAAGCCCTGGCGTGAAGTAATCATGCCGCACGAAGACGTGGCCAGCGGGCGTTATCAACAGGCTGAGTTCGCCGCAGACCTGTGGCAGGTGCATCTGGGCGAGGGTACTGATGAATACAGGGACCCGGTAGAATTCTTCCGGCGCACCTATCTAACGGAAAGTCTCAAGGAAATGCTGGTCGGCGCAGTGCGACGGCTTACTACTGGGGATGGTGACCCAGTGATTCAGTTGCAGACCAACTTTGGGGGGGGTAAGACGCACTCCATGCTGGCCCTGTATCACCTGTTTTCAGGTATCGCGCCAACAGAACTGGCTGGCATTGACGCAGTCATGGCAGACGCTGGGGGCGGCAAGATTCCGAAGGCCCGCCGGGTAGTCCTGGTGGGAAACAAGATTTCCCCCGGTAATCCTTCCACCAAGCCAGATGGTACCGTAGTGCGCACACTCTGGGGTGAACTGGCCTGGCAACTGGGTGGCAAGGAAGCCTTTGCCCGCGTGGCAGCCGATGACGAAAAGGCCACCAGCCCTGGCGACGTGCTGCGAGAATTATTCAATGAATATGCCCCTTGCCTGATCCTGATCGACGAGTGGGTGGCCTACGCTCGCCAGCTTCACGACCAGAGCGACCTGCCTGCTGGTGGATTCGAGACACAATTTACCTTCGCACAGGTACTGACAGAGTCAGCGAAGCTGGCCAAAAACTGTATGCTGGTCATCAGCCTACCGGCGTCAGATACCTCGGGTCACTCACACAGCGATGACGTGGAGGTAGGCGGTACGCGTGGGCGTGAGGCGCTGGATCGCTTGCGCAACGTGATAGGGCGCGTCGAATCTTCATGGCGCCCCGCGAGTGCCGAGGAAGGATTCGAGATTGTGCGCAGACGGCTGTTTCAGCCTTTGTCCGATCCTGCGCAGTTCAAGGATCGTGACGTGGTCGCGCGCGCGTTTGCGGACTTCTACCGCACGCAAAAGACGGAGTTTCCACCGGAGTGCCGTGAGGCCGAGTACGAGAAGCGCATCAAGGCGGCTTACCCGATCCACCCGGAAATCTTCGACCGGCTCTACACCGATTGGTCTACCCTGGTGAAATTTCAGCGCACCCGTGGCGTACTACGATTGATGGCTGCGGTAATCCATAGTCTGTGGGAAAAGGGTGATCGTAACCCGCTTATATTGCCGGGGAACGTGGCCATAGACGATGCGCGTGTGCAGTCCGAACTGACCCGCTATCTTTCCGACAACTGGGTGCCGGTTATTGAAAAAGATGTCGATGGACCAAACTCGCTGCCGCTGAAGTTAGATAGCGAATTGCCCGCTCTGGGCAAGTTCTCAGCCTGCCGGCGTGTAGCGCGGGCCATCTATATGGGGTCTGCACCAACCACGGCAGCTGCTCACAAAGGTATTGAAGACCGACGCGTAAAGCTTGGCTGTGTCATGCCAGGTGAATCTCCTGCGGTTTTTGGCGATGCTCTGCGCCGTATGGCCGCGACCGCAACCTATCTGTATCAGGACGGACCGCATTACTGGTATTCGACTCAGCCCACGGTGACCAAGCTGGCAGAGGATCGGGCGGAACAGTTCAAGCGCGAGCAGGATAGGGTCACGCACGAACTGGAGCAGCACCTACGCAAAGACCTCGCACACCGTGGTGACTTCGATCGCATCCACCCCATGCCGGCTTCGGGAGCAGACGTGCCGGACGATCTGGATGCGCGTCTCGTCGTCCTAGGCATCAACTATCTCTATAGCAAAGAAGGCAACACCCCCGCCGAGGTTGCCGCCAAGGCAATTTTAGAGTCACGCGGAAATTCCCCAAGACTCTACCGTAATACGTTGGTCTTTCTGGCTGCAGATAGGACCCGTATGCAAGATCTGGATGAGGCGGTACGAAAATATCTGGCGTGGGAATCGATTCTGGCGGAGCGGACAAACCTTAATCTCTCCCCCTTTCAGGTGAGTCAGGCTGAAACCCAGAAAACGGCTGCTGAGAGTGCCGTGACAGCCCGGTTGCCAGAAACCTACCAGTGGCTGCTTGCACCCATTCAAACTTCGCCTGACGCATCTGTGACGTGGGAGGCGCTGCGTTTGACCGGGACAGATGCGTTGGCTGTGCGCGCAAGCAAGAAACTGCGTACCGATGAGTTGTTTCTCACAAGCTTTGCACCAACCCGCCTGAAGATGGAGTTGGAGCGCGTGCCGCTTTGGCGCGGTAACCATGTACAGGTCAAGCAGCTGGTGGAGGATTTCGCCCGTTATCTTTACTTGCCTCGACTTAAAAACCCCGCAGTTCTGCTTAACTCAATCAGTGATGGTGTTAATTTGCTTACGTGGTCACACGACAGTTTCGGTTTAGCTGATAGTTATGATGAGACTGATGGGCGCTATCAGGGATTGAGATGTGGTCAGCTCGTAATCCTGAATGATACGCACGCATCTGAGATGCTCGTTAAACCTGATGTGGCGAGTGCGCAGTTGGCCACAGAAAGCGTGAGCCCTTCTCCGAGTAGTGAACCGGAC
>JAQBYL010000360.1 GCA_027622495.1 Pseudomonadota bacterium | reverse complement strand
GTTCATCCAGTCACCCTGCTCGAAGCACACGATCCGCATGCGCGTTTCGGCCAGGCTCCAGGCCACTGCAGCACCGGATGCCCCGGCGCCAATAATCAGCACATCGATCGGATCGTCATCGGAGGTTCGTGTCATCGTCTAACCAGCTCCTGATGGTGTGGGTTCGCATACGAAGGTTGAAAACACAGAATACACCTGTCACGCGAATCTGCTAGCGCAAGGCTCGAGATCACCCGGCCGGGTTCGCGCGCGCCATAGCGCGCGTGCCGCGTTCCAGCCAGTTGTCGTACTTGACCAGCAGCGGCGGCAGAAACAGCAGATCCAGCAGCAGGGCTACCACAATGATCGGTGTGAGCAGCAGGGCCACGTTCTGAAAATGAAAGGTGTTGGAAAAAACCAGGATGAATGTGCCCACCGCCAGAGACAGGGTAGTGATGGTGATCGCTGAACCGGCTTTGTCGAGCGAATACTGAACTGCGTTTTCGGGCGAGCTGCCTTCACGTCTGGCGCTGATGTATTTGCTTAAGATGTGCACAGAATCATCCACCACCAGACCGATACTGATGGAGAACAGCATCAGGATGTAGGGGCTCAGTTCGCCCATGAAGAGGCCCCAGAACCCGAACACAATGGTCGCCGGGAACAGATTCGGCATGATGCTCAGCAGACCATAACGCACACTCTTCAAGCCGATCAGAAGGGTCAGCGTGATCAGGATAAAACTCAATGTGAAACCGGTCATCAGCTCCACCGTGATCGATCGGTCGAGCCGCGCAAACAGAATGCTGTTGTCACCGTGCATGACCTTGTAGTCCGATCTGACGTTGGCAGCGATCCAGTGATCAATGCGGTCGTTGAAGTTGATCAGCTCAAGATTCGACAGGTTAGATGTGCCGATCATCAGGCGGATGGCTGAGTAGTCGGCATTGAAGATGGGTTCCAGATTGGGCTCGATTTCCTGAATCAGCTGATAGCCGACCAGGTAATCGATCACCTGCAGCTGATCGTCAGGCAGTTTGTCCCACGCGGCATCGTCATCGTGTTCTGCCTTGTTGCGGTTGCGCAGGTAGTCGGTGTAGCTGGTAACGAAACTCGCTTCGGGCTGATCTTCAAGCCACAGCGAAAACTGATCCACCTGCGCAAGAAAATCCGGTTGAGTAATCCCGTAGTACTCGCCGCTCGATATGCTGTACACCAGGCTCTGGTCGTTGCCGATCTTCTCCGCCAGGGCTTTCATCACATGATGAAAATCTGAGTCCTTGTCGACAAAGCTGTAGCGGTTGAAGTCGACCTTGTTCAGCGGCAGCAGAGCAAGGGTAAGAACGATCAGCGCCGCCCCTCCCCAAAGCAGGGCAGTGCCGCGGCGGGCGACCAGGTCTGCCACCTGTGCAATCAGGCCGCGGATGCCAAGCGGTTTGGGAATGGATTTTACCGGGACCAGCAAAATCAGCGCGGGCAACATCGTCAGCGTCAAAACATAGGCCCACACCACACCAATGGCGACGATGTTGCCAAAACCGTAGATACCGGGAGATGAACAGTAATTCAGGCTTAAAAACCCCATGGCAGTTGTTACTGTTGCGAGGGTGATAGGCTGAAGGTTGATGGTGAGGCTTCGCCGCATCGCCTCGTGTTTGTTCAGTTTATCGTGCAGACCCTGCACGTAGACCGACACCAGGTGGATGCCGTCAGCGATGGCAATCACGAGCACCACCAATGGCCCCAGACTGGATATCTGATTCAACGCAATCTGCGCCCAGCCAAACGTACCGATGGTCAGGCCAATAGTGGCAAACGAAACCACGAACAGACACAGAGCATAGACCAGTGATCTCAGGCAGAACCATAAAAGCAGAATGGAGATGCCGATAACCAGTGGAAAAAGATACTGACTGTCTTTGATCTGCGCCTTGTAACTGTCGAGCTCAAACAACACGCCGCCGAGAATATAGATGCTGACATCGGGATAGGCCTCGCGCAGGGAGTCGCGCAGGGCAACCACGGTCTCGGCAATACGCAGCCGGGTGGTCTGATCGTCAGCGGAGGCTTTGTATTTAACAACTGCCAGCGCCATGTCGCCCTCCGGCGAAAGCAGGCTCTTGGTCAGGTCGGTATCGTTCAGGGCGATCTCGCGGATGCTGGTGAGATCCCCTTCGGTGAGGGTATCAAGTTCTGGCAGAAGGTAGTCGCGATCAAATTGTTCCGCGTCGGTTGCGTTCAGGCGGCGATTCATCAGCGAGCCCACCGAAATGGCAGATTCGATCTCGGTGTAACGGTTGGTCAAGGCGTCCATGGCACGAAGGGCATCAAACCGGAACACATCACCCGGCGTCTGAAACGCAAACAGAACACTGGTGCTCGGCGGGAAGTCTCTTCTCGCCTGTTCAACTTCCTCCCGGTAAGGGTCGTCCTCGCTCAGGATTGAGTTGTAGGTTGCTTCGAGGCGAGTGTGCGTCATTCCCCAGGTGACGAAAGCGCCCAGGATCACGGAAGTAAACGCAAGGACGTAGCGCTTATCGATGAGTTGGGCGATCAGAGACTGCATATATCACCAGTTGGGATGTTAACGGCTGCACACGGCCGGGTGGACGCGGGTCTTTCGGGGATCCGGTTTGTGCTAGAGTTTACCCGGCTTCTCAGCATGCGCAATTTTCCATGAAATCACTCCCCCTTTTATTCTTGAGTCTTGCCTTGAGTTTCGCGTCGGGCGTTGGTGCCGCCAACCGGGTTGGCGACTTCACCTTGCTTGATCATCAGGGCAGATCCCATCAGATGAGCTGGTATGGGGATCACAAAGCGATCGTGCTCCTGATCCAGGCGAACGGCGATCAGGCGGTGCGTGACACAGCGTTGCGCCTGAAAAATGTCCGGGATGAGTTTGAGCCCCAGGGTGTGGTTTTTTTCATGCTCAATCCGCTTGGCGAAGATGATCGTGCCGCCATTGCGCAGGAAGCCCAGCAACCAGGCTATGACCTGCCGATCCTCCTCGACGAAGCTCAGCTGGTAGCCGAATCATTAGGGGTGAGCCGCACGGCGCAGACGCTGGTGATCGACCCTGCAACCATGACCGTGGTGTTCCGCGGTGCGCTTGACGAGGTGGCGGCACAGGGCGGATCCGCTGCAGCACCGGGCAAGAATTACCTCACAGACGCGCTCACCGCGTTACTTGCGGGTGAAAGCCTTGCGGCTGACGTTCCAGCTGCAGTCGGTGCATTGATCGACTTTCCCGGCCGCAGTCTGGATGGTTCGAGTATTTCTTACGCGCAGGACATCGTTCCGATCCTTAAAGACAACTGTGTAACGTGTCATCACGATGGCGCCATTGCGCCCTGGTCCATGTCGAGTCACGCCATGATCAAAGGCTGGTCGCCGATGATGCGGGAAGTGCTGATGACCAGACGCATGCCGCCTGGACAGATCGATCTGCACCTGAGCAAACCGATGGAAGGCGTTGCGGGCTTAAGCGTGCGGGAGCAGCAACTGCTGATTCACTGGATCAATGCCGGGTCGCCACGTAACAAAGAGGGCGAGGACGGCGCTGGCGCAGAAGATCCGCTGGCTGCACTGACTTTCGATGACCCCAAATTCACTCTTGGTGAGCCGGACCTGATCTACAAGGTTCCCGCGCAGGGCATTCCCGCCACGGGGGTCGTTGACTACCGCTATGTTCCAGTAGAGCTCAATCTGGATCGCGATGTCTGGGTGCGCGCTATGGAGTTTGTGCCCGGTGATCGCGCGGTTCTGCATCACATCATCGCCTATCTTTCGAGCCCGGCTGACAAGACAGCAAACGGTCGAGACAACGGTTCACCGCAGGGCGAGAGCGTGAGTGGCTTTGCACCAGGACGCCAGCCTGACACCTTTCGCGACAACAGCGGTCGGCTGATCAGAAAGGGTTCGAATCTGCTGCTGCAGATGCACTACACAACGTCTGGCAGAGAGACGGTGGACGAAACTGAAGTCGGGATTTACCTGTACGATCAACCGCCGACCTATGTCATGTCTGGTGGCGTTGCAGGCCAACGGCGCTTTCTGATACCAGCCAACGTGAAAGAACATCAGCTCGAAGGTGAACAGCTGATCGAGCGGGATGCCTATCTGTACAGCATGACGCCACACATGCATTTTCGCGGTAAATACATGAGCTACACCGCCGCCTATCCAGACGGCACTTCCGAGGTTCTGCTTTCGGTCCCGAGGTATGACTTCAACTGGCAGTTCAGCTACGAGTTAAAGGAGCCGGTGTTTCTGCCTGCAGGAACCCGTCTGATTGTTAAAGGGGCCATGGATAACTCTGATCGCAATCCAAGAAATCCCGACCCTTCCAGGCCAGTGCATTTTGGTTTGCAGACAAAGCATGAAATGTTCTTTGGCTTTACCACTTTCAGATATGTCGGCGATACGCCGCAGAGTCTAACCGGTGGTGGCGCGCTTCATGCAAAGGCGGTCGGCCTTGGGCTTTCGTCACAATGAAGCATCATTTCCCGGCTCAGTTTTTCCATCATCAAAGCTTGCAGGCTGGCTGCTGACGCCAGGCCGTAAAGGTTGTTTTCCTCTGCCGGATCAGCGTTCAGATCAAACAGTTCGCCGTGGCTGTGACCGCGATAGAGGGTAATGCTCGGAGGTCACCGTCGACATGATCCGGGCGCCGCGCAAACTTGTGAA
>JAQBYL010000359.1 GCA_027622495.1 Pseudomonadota bacterium | reverse complement strand
CAGGCTTACCAAGAATTTCACCCGCGCAGGTAACTACCGTATCCGCAGCAACAATCACCGCTTCCGGCTCATGTAGCGCTGCGAGCACAGCGGCGGCTTTTTCCGCGGCCAGCCGGCGTACGTAGGCCTCAGGTGTTTCGTCTGCCCCGGGGGTTTCATCCACATCTGGTCGGACAATCCGGAAGGCAAGACCGATCTGCTCGAACAGTTGCGCCCGCCGTGGCGAAGCAGACGCGAGTATCACAGGCCTATTCAACCCGGAACCTGTTTTTGGCCGACGTCAATACGGGCCATACGAATGGCCACAACGCAAGGCTGGTCAGGGCCGGTAAAACCATCATCCAGGTCAGTTCACGGTCCATGGTGAGATTGAGAACAACCATACGCATGGCCTCTCCCATCAGGATCAGGAGAAACACCACCCCCCCCTGCTGGGGAATCGAGAACATCCTCAATCGTTCATAAAAACGCCAGGTGACGAAGGTCAGGATACTCAGAATCAGACCATTCAGCCCCAGCGGCTCAGCGTACAGCACATCAACCAGAAGACCGATCAGCCATGTGCTGATCAGGCCAATTCGATGGGGGACTTCCACCACCCAGAAGAACACCGC
Source organism: Pseudomonadota bacterium (assembly GCA_027622495.1). Taxonomy (GTDB): domain Bacteria; phylum Pseudomonadota; class Gammaproteobacteria; order Pseudomonadales; family Azotimanducaceae; genus JAQBYL01. The sequence goes on along the minus strand of JAQBYL010000359.1, from coordinate 4,051 downwards.
GAGCATGACCCAGGTGGGTCGCAACCAGGCAAGCCACTGCGGCCAGTCCTGCGGCAAATACAGCGCCGATAACACCATCGCCACCATCAGCGTCAAAAAGATCAGCCAACCACCCTGGGCCGGATTCACGGTGCGTCTCCGGAAAGGTCTGCCTCAGGCTCGCTGTCTGCATCGGTTTCCTGTGACGGTTCGGCGGTAACCGCCGGAGCCTCGCCCTGCCCCTGCCGATCAAATATCAACAGCACGTGGCGCGAACGATCGAGTGCTGCGCTCGGTCTGACGGTGATCTGGGCAAACGATTGCGTCGACATCACCAGCACCGACTCCACCCGACCCACCGGATAGCCACGCGGGAACAGGCCCCCTAACCCGGACGAGACGACAAGGTCGCCTTCGCGTATATCGGCAGTGACCGGTACATGCTCCAGAACCAGCTGGTCAATTCGACCGGTTCCACCGGCAATGCTGCGCACCCCGCTGCGATTCACTTCAACCGGCAGGGCGTGACGGATGTCGGTGATCAGGAGAACTCTGCTGGTAAAGGCGCCGACCTCTACCACCTGACCGAAGAGCCCCTCTGAATCGATCACCGCCTGGCCGGGGTAGACACCGGAGCTGGATCCCTTGTCGATGATGATCTGATGGGTATCCGGGGCGGGGATGACGCTCACCAGTTCTGCAATCAACACTTCTGCAGACAGCCTGGCGCGACTGCTGAGCAACTCTCTCAAACGCTCATTTTCTGCTTTCAGCGCGAGGAACTGCTGCGACACCTGCGACAGTTCCAGCACCCGCCGTTCAAGCTGCTGGTTTTCTGAGAGCAGGGAATCCTGAGACGCAACCACATCACCTACCCCTTCACCGATGGAGTAAGGCAGATGAGCGATCAGTTGAATGGGCGCCACCACCGACGCGATGCCGCTTCGAACGGGTTCCAACAGGCGGGTGGCGGTTTCGAGGGTGACAAGAAGGGCAGAGACGATCGCCAGACCGGCGAGGAGATACCCAGCACCGGATTCACGAACAAACAACGCCTTAATGGCCGGAGTCTCCTAGTCCGAACAAGCGAACACAAGTTTCACAAAACCGACCCTACCCGGTCGATGCCTGTCGGGCCGATGCCTATTCGGTGGATAGTAGGTCTGCGTTGCCGGCCTTGTCCATCAGTTCCAATGCCTTGCCACCACCGCGGGCAACGCAGGTCAACGGATCTTCAGCGATGATCACCGGCAGGCCGGTTTCTTCGCCGAGAAGAACATCGAGATCGCGAAGAAGCGCACCGCCTCCCGTGAGAACCAATCCGGTTTCAGCAATATCTGAAGCAAGTTCCGGTGGACACTGCTCCAACGCGCTTTTGACCGCCTGGACGATCATGGAAAGGGGCTCCTGCAATGCCTCGAGAATTTCGTTCGAATTGAGGGTAAAACTCCGTGGCACCCCTTCTGCCAGGTTGCGACCACGAACGTCTATTTCGCGAATTTCTTTCTGCGGGTAGGCGGTACCGATTTCCTGTTTGATCCTCTCGGCCGTTGCCTCGCCGATCAGACTGCCTTGTGTCCGGCGCACGTAGGCAACAATCGATTCATCGAAGCGATCACCGCCGACCCGGACCGTGTCGGAATAAACGACACCATTTAAAGAGATGATCGCGATTTCGGTGGTTCCACCACCGATGTCCACAACCATGGTGCCAACCGCATCCTGCACCGGTAGCCCTGCACCAATTGCAGCAGCCATCGGTTCTTCGATCAGACGCACTTCGCGCGCACCGGCCGAAAGTGCACTTTCGCGGATCGCCCGTCGTTCGACTTCTGTAGATTTGCACGGCACACAGACTAAAACCCGCGGACTCGGCCGAATGAAGGAATTCTCATGCACTTTGGCCATGAAGTACTTGAGCATTTTCTCGGTGACCAGAAAGTCGGCGATCACGCCATCTTTAAGCGGCCGGATCGCGGTAATGTTGCCGGGCGTCCGACCAAGCATCCTTTTTGCTTCGAGACCAACCGCCGCAACACTCTTCTGGTTGCCCTGAGTGCGAATTGCAACAACTGAAGGCTCATTTAGCACAATACCCTGGTCGCGAACGTAGATCAGGGTATTGGCAGTGCCCAGATCGATAGACAGGTCACGGGAAAACAGTCCGCGAATATTCTTGAACATAGAATCTGACTCTAAAGCTTATGCTTGATACTGATGCCAGGGATCTACGCAGGTCTTGATGTTTGACGCCATCCTGGCGCTTCCTCGGCGGTTACTTGCTCGTGCTGCTTGTTTCTTTAAGTGCGTGCTTGAACTTGAGATTAGTGCGCGTAGTCCATACCCGCGCTTGGCGCTATCTTGTGTTGGCGGGAACTATAGCTCATGCGCTGTAAGAACTGTATCGACGAGCGCACATCCGGGTAAACGATCACACTTCCTCTGGGACCCGGGTGGGCAACGATGATAAAGTCCGCGCCATGAGTGACATCGATCTTTCACACCTCGCAAAGCTTTCCAAGCTTGCGCTGACCGAGCAGGAAAAAAGCACAGCCAAAGCCGACCTTGAACGAATTATCCACATGGTCGACCAGATGCAGGCCATGGATACCAGCGGCGTCGAGCCGCTTGCCCATCCCTTGGAAACGACTCAGCGGCTGCGGGGGGACGAGGTGACTGAGCAGGGTGATCGCGCCAGATTTCAGCAGGGCGCACCGGCCACCGAAAATGGCCTTTATCTGGTACCCCGGGTCGTCGAATAGCGCAATGGAAGCCTTTAAATCTCTCCGCGCGTTGCGCCGCGAGCTGGATCAAGGTGTTTACACCAGTTCTGATCTGACCCGTTGGTGCCTGGATCAGATCGAAGCCGCCAATCCGACCCTGAACAGCTTCATTACCCTTTGTGCGGAACCTGCCCTTGCTGCGGCCGCAGCTGCCGATGTCCTCATCAAACAAGGCAACGCACAACCGCTCACCGGCATCCCGCTGGCACACAAAGACATATTCTGTACAGACGGTGTGCTCACCACCTGTGGTTCAAAGATCCTTGCAAACTTCGTTGCACCCTACGATGCAACCGTCGTCACGCGCCTCAACAACGCCGGCATGGTCACCGTCGGGAAGACCAACATGGATGAATTCGCCATGGGGTCGTCCAACGAAAACAGCGCTTATGGTGCCGTTGCCAATCCGTGGCAGATCGACCGTGTTCCAGGGGGTTCTTCTGGTGGGTCGGCAGCAGCAGTCGCGGCTGGTCTCATCCCTGTTGCCACCGGGACCGACACCGGGGGCAGTATCCGTCAACCCGCCGCCTTCTGTGGCCTGACCGGTCTGAAACCAACCTACGGGCGCGTCTCGCGCTATGGCATGGTAGCGTTTGCCTCGAGTCTGGATCAGGGTGGGGTGCTGGGTAACAGTGTAGAAGATGTGGCCCTGGTTGTTTCGGCAATGGCAGGCTTTGATCCGCGCGACTCCACCAGCAGCGAACATATCGATGAGTGGTTGAGCGGATTTACCGCCGACCATCTGGCCAACCCGGTCGGCCCCAGAACCATTGGCCTGCCTGCCGAATATTTTGATCCGCTGAACGAAGGTGCCGAGCTGCTCGCACAGGCTGCCCGTCTGCTCGAGTCCCAGGGGCACAAAATTGTCGACATCAGTCTGCCGCACACTAGTGCCGCAATACCCGCCTACTACATCATCGCCGGAGCCGAGGCGTCGACCAACCTGTCACGCTACGATGGCGTGCGTTTCGGGCATCGTGCTGAAAACCCGCAGGATCTCGACGATCTGTATCGTCGGTCGCGCAGCGAGGGCTTTGGGACGGAGGTCAAACGCCGCATTCTGACCGGAACCTATGCTCTTTCAGTGGGTTATTTCGATGCCTACTACCTGAAGGCTCAGAAAATTCGCAGGTTGATCCAGAATGATTTTCTGGCGGCGTTTGACAAGGTTGACCTCATCCTGGCACCGACTACCCCGGGGGTTGCATTTAAACGCAATGAACTGACTGCCGATCCGGTGGCCATGTATCAGCAGGACCCGTTCACCGTGCCTGTCAGCCTCGCCGGCT
>JAQBYL010000358.1 GCA_027622495.1 Pseudomonadota bacterium | reverse complement strand
AACAAAAAGATGTCGAAATCCCTCGGTAACATGGTGACGCTCAAAGATCTGCGCACGGAGTATCCGGGGGAAGTGCTGCGCTACGCGCTATTGAGCGCGCAATACCGGTCGCCACTGGCGTGGTCAACCGACCTGCTGGACCAGGCCGCACGCAGTCTGGACACCCTGTACCAGGCCCTTCGAACCGCCGGAGAATTGCACAATCTGCGCATCGAATATTTCAGGCAGACAGTTTTTGAAGATCTGCCAGAACGGGTTATGAAGCCTCTGACAGATGATCTGAATACCCCTCAGGCCCTGGCAGCAATGCACGCGATCGCAACCGACATGAACAAGGCGGATAACCCCGAAGAGAAAGTCAGACTGGCAGAACAGTTGCTGGCCTCCGGGTGGATCCTTGGCATTCTGAACGACGATGTAGACGCACATTTCACCGCTGGTGCCGGTGTCGATGCAGCCGAAGTGGAAAGTCTGATCGAGGCCAGAAAGCAGGCACGTGCGGACCACGACTTCGCCAGAGCGGATCAGATCCGCGACGATCTGTATGCCCGCGGCATCGAACTGGAGGATACCCGGGAAGGTACGCGCTGGAAGCTGATAACAAACTGAACACTAATGACTACCCCATCGCTGTTATCGGCGATGGTGTTGGCGGTCTCGTCAGTTCTCTGGCGCTTGTGCATGCGCTTTCTGACTCACCCGGCACGCAACGAAAGATCAGTCTTCATCCCGATCCTGCCTCGCACCAGGGGGCTGAAAGCAGAGGCATCCTGCTCACCGCAAACGCATCGCGCATCCTCCATGCGCTGGGCCTTAAAAGCGATCTGGCGTCTTCTTCAATTCAACCTCAGACCAGACAGATCCGCTCAATGAAGAGTGGGTTTCTGGTGGCCGAACAGCCGCTCGGTCGTTTTATAGAAGACCGCTACGGCGCGCCCGTCTATAGCGTGGCTGAAGATCGGCTGGTGGCCCTTCTTGACGGTGCCGTTCGCAAAACCGCGGTCTGCATTCGGCCCGATTCTACCCCCACCAAACACCCCCTCGCAGATCCGGCCTCGGTAGAATTGACGATCTACACATCCGCTACCAATCCGCGCGCCCTACCAGGCACCAGACAGATCGTCTGTCGATCGACCTTGGGCCCGGCCGATAAAAACTTGACCCGCATTGTGACCTGGATGGGTCCGGGTATGCAGGTCGATCACTTTCCGATCAGTGCAGAAGAAGTGGCGATCAGTGTGATCTGCGAGCGCAATCACGCCACCGACCGCGGTGCGGTCTGCCTCGACTGGACACAGGTTGCGGGATTGCCTGTTCAAATGGACGCCCACCCCATGCTGCAGGATCTGTTTAACAACGCCTTCGACTTCTGGCAACGGGATGTTGCCGAGCCCATCGCAATGGAGTGGCAAACGGATTCCAGTATCTGTCTGGGTGACGCCCATCAGCGTCTGCCGCCAGGACTTTTTCAGACAACAGCAGTTGCCATCGAAGATGCCTGGGTGCTGGCCCGATTCATCGCCGGGTATGAAGAAGATCTGACGGGTGCATTGACTCAATTCGAGACCTTTCGTCACCCCCGTTTCGAGCGCCTCAGCCGGCAGGCTCAGGCTCAGGGCAAACTGTATCGCGAGACGAATTCGTGGGCCGCCAGGCGGCGCAACCTCGCGCTTGCCCTGTACAATCGCTACCTGCCCGAGATCCAGATGCAGCAGCTCGACTGGATCTACGGCTACGACTGTATAAAAGGTTTTGACTGAAGGAGAGACTCATGCTGAACGTGCCAGCAGCGGTTAGGTTCACCAGCGATGTGTGGGATGAACAGATCATTCCAACACTTTGCGAGTACATCCGCATTCCCAACAAATCGCCTATGTTTGATCCGCAGTGGGAAGCAAACGGTCACATGCAGCAGGCTGTCGAGATGCTCGCCGGCTGGGCTGACAACATGAGCATCGGTGGCCTGCAAACCGAGATCATCAGCCTTCCAGGTCGTACACCGGTTATATTCGCCGAAGTTCCATCCACCGGCGGTGATCAGACGGTGCTTTTATACGGGCACTATGACAAGCAACCGGAGTTCAGCGGCTGGGCCGAAGGTCTTGATCCGTGGTTACCGGTGATCCGCGACAACCGGCTTTACGGACGCGGTGGCGCTGACGACGGTTATGCGTGGTTCGCTTCCCTTTGCGCAATCGCCGCACTCGAAAACCAGAACATCCCCCACGGTCGCTGTGTTGCGTTGATTGAAGGATGTGAGGAGAGTGGCAGCTTCGACCTGCCTTTTTACGTGGCAGCCCTCAAAGACCGGATTGGCAATCCTGATCTGGTGGTCTGTCTGGACGCTGAATGCGGTAACTACGACCAACTCTGGCTAACCAGTTCTCTTCGCGGCATGTTGCCAGGTACATTGAGCGTCACAGTTCTGACCGAGGGGCAGCACTCGGGCGCAGCCGGTGGCATCGTTCCCTCGAGCTTCCGCATTCTGCGTAACCTGCTCGATCGAATCGAAGACAGTCAGACCGGCACGTTACATGAGTGCCTGCATGTCGACATACCCCAGCACGCCATCACACAGTTGAATCAGGTGGCCCAGACCCTCGGCCCGGTTGTTCTGCAGAAATTTCCATGGGCTGGAAACACCGGTCCGGAAGCAGACGATGTGACCGAGGTTCTGATCAACAATGCGTGGCGGCCAAGTCTGGCAACAGTGGGTCTTTCCGGCGCGCCGGAAGTCCACAACGCAGGTAATACACTGCGCCCGATGACCTGCGCAAAGCTTGTGATCCGGCTGCCGCCTACCGCTGATGCCGCTGCATGCGCACAGACAATCAAATCCGTTCTGGAAGCAGATCCACCCTATGGCGCGCAGGTGAAATTTGATCTGGATACCGCACAGACGGGCTGGCTCGCACCCGCGCCCGCCGCGTGGCTTGAAGAATCCGCAGAGCGGGCATCACGCCAGGTCTTTGGAAGATCGGCCATGTACATGGGCATGGGCGGCACCATCCCGTTCATGAAAATGTTAGGGGATGCCTACCCCGACGTTCAGTTCATGGTGAGCGGTGTCCTCGGACCAAAATCCAACGCTCATGGACCGAATGAATTTCTCGACATTTCTACCGGTAAACGTCTAACCGTTTGTGTATCGATGGTGCTGGCAGATCATGCAGCACGACCAACTTGATCTCCCTAGTGCAGGAGCCTGCTGTTGGGTTTGAAGCTGCGTTTCAGAAAGTCCATCTGGTCACCGAGGATCCGGCCACTGTTGATCAGCGCCAGGTATTCGGCAAAGTTGGGGATGTAGGGTAAAGCCAGCAACTCAAGCCCTGCCTCGTGCGCGAGGCGATTGCCTTTGTGATGGTTGCAGCGTTTGCACGCAGCAACAACGTTGTCCCAGATGTCTTTACCCCCTTTCGACGAAGGCACGACATGATCCCGGGTCAAGCCACTGTCGGCAAAATCTTTGCCACAATACAGGCACATATTTCGATCGCGGCCGAACAGTGCCTGATTGGTGAGTGGGGGGATGTTTCGGTCGGGTGGCAGGACTTTTCCGTCGCAGGCGATAATGCTGTGTATATCGATCACGCTCTGAAAGCTGTCGAACCGGGAATGACCACCGCGTATGTGCAACACTGGTTCACCCAGTGTCCAGACAACGATTTCCCGCGCGTAAAGACAAACGGCTTCCTGCCAGCTCACCCAGTCGACCGGTTGACCAGACACATTGAGCCGGAGGATTTTCGGGATGCGCTGGTACTCTGCAATCGTGGCAACCATGGGAAACCTCTTTCACGCCGCGCACATAATGACCAAACCTGTGTCGGTGTCAATCGGTGCAGGTTAGAAAGGTGGCCTGTATACAGCTATGGGTTGATTCACCGCAGACCAATAAAACCACCACTGATTGCGCTGTTTCCGTCGTCGGTACGAACGTCAAACCAGACGCCGTTTTGAGAGCGCGCCCTGATCATGATCGTCAGTGTCGACGGCATGAATACCATTCCCGAAAACCGACACGCGACCCGGGAAATCTGTTGGGGCCCCTGGGTGTACTCGTCGACGATCTTTGAAACGCTCAACGCAAGCGTTGCGGTCCCATGCAGAATGATGTCTGGCAGACCAGCGCCGATCGCAACCGCCCTGTCGGTATGGATCGGATTGAATATGCGTGCGCACTCGGTATAAACGTGCGCAGCACCGGCTGCGATCGGTATGTTGTGCTGTTCGGGAACAATCTGATCCGCTGCGGCTACCGGCAGATCCGGCAGGGGTTCGTCTATCCGGTCACCTCCCTGAACGGCAACACCCCGCGATAAGCTGCCCTGGTAAGTCTGCGCCACCAGATCGCCATTTTCGTCTGTCGTGTCAAGTCGGATGGTCTGGTACGCACCCGGCTTGCGCGACTCAATGCCAATGATGGTTGCAACCGTAAAAAGCGTGTCGGCCTGATGGATCGGCCTGTGGATGTGCAGATCATGGCTGGCATGCACGCCCCGCACCGACTCCTGCGGGGTCATCGCATCCGACCCTTCGACGTGCCGCAGGTCGAGGATTACCGGCCACTCAACGCATACCGGAAACAACGGATGGGCGCTCACGCCAGCAGTGGTATCCATGTATGCATCGGAAAAGTCGTTCAGACCGGCGGCATACGACATCAACCAGCGCGGCTCTG
>JAQBYL010000357.1 GCA_027622495.1 Pseudomonadota bacterium | reverse complement strand
CGGCAAGGATCGGACTGCCGGCTGCAACCCTGCCGACAATGGGCAGACCGCTCTGTTCAGGCAGGCGAATACCCCTTGAAGTGCCGGGTATCATTTCGATTGCCCCTTTACGGGCCAGCGCCTTGAGGTGTTCTTCTGCTGCGTTGGGCGATTTGAAGCCGAGTTCGGTAGCGAGATCAGCGCGGGTTGGCGGATAGCCAGTGTCGCTGATGTGCTGGCGGATAATATCCAGGACCTGAGCCTGGCGGGCGGTGAGATTTTGCATGAGGGGGGCTGATTAACCTGTGTGAATATACAGTGTGCTGGGATTATATACAGTATTTCCGGTGTTTGCACAGTCCCCTTCCGGTCCGTAACATCCGTGCGAAGGAACACCAATTTAGTTACGGATATCAATTTGTTGCCGCACTTTCTTAGGGTATGCCTTGCAGTTTGCCTGCTGGTGTCTGCCGTGCGTCCGGTGACCGCGGATACGACCGATGAAGCCCGTGGGCGGGCGGTGTTCGTCGAGGCCGACCGCCGCGAGCGCGGTTATGTCGACCTGGAGGTCAATCTGGAAATGATTCTGGGGAACGCAGCCGGCACCGAGTCGCGCCGCCTGCTGCGTATACGGCAGCTTGAAGTACCTGACGATGGCGACAAACTTCTGGTGGTCTTCGATACACCGAAAACGATCAGAGGCACCGCATTTTTGAGTTTCAGTTACAAAACCGGCACCGATGATCAGTGGCTGTATCTGCCGGCGTCCAAGCGCGTCAAACGAATCGCCTCAAAAAACAAATCCGGCCCGTTCCTTTCCAGTGAATTTGCGTTCGAAGATCTGTCGGCACAGGAGGTAGAAAAGTTCACCTACCGTTACAGCGGCGAAGGTGAAGCCGCAGAACTTCCGTGTTTTGTTGTGGAACGCGTTCCGAAAGATGAACATTCCGGCTACCGGCGCCAACTGGTCTGGCTGGACCAGGCTGAATATCGAATCCAGAAAATCGAGTACTACAACAAGCGCGATGAGTTAACGAAGACTCTGACCTATGGCGGCTACCAGAAACATCTGGGTCAGTTCTGGCGACCGGCGACCATGTTCATGGTCAACCACAAAGACGGCAAGACCACTGAGTTGATCTGGCACGACTACCGGTTCCGCAATGGCTTTATCGCAGAGCGCGACTTCAGTGCCACTACGCTGAAGAGGGTGTACTGACAGTGCGTACCTTTGTTTGCGTCGCAGTGCTTTTGTTTGCCATGTGGGCGCAGGCAGCCGAGCCAGGGCCGCAGAGCAGCGCTTTCGCAAACTCTCTGGTCTTCGGCAGCTTCAGCATCAGGGCCAATGCCGAGGCTGAAGCGGCCAGACTGAAAGCCCGCTTTCTGCACGATGTTCACGTGTACCCAATCGATACCTCCCAGGGAACCAGGTATCGGGTGGCCACCGGCATTCTCGGACCCGCTGACATGCAGACCGTCAGCCGATCGGCGCAAAGCCAGGGAATTGCTTTCTGGCGCCAGTATGTGTCGGGACTTGAAGGTCAGATGAAGTTGTCCAACGAGGCGAGCGCACAACCGCTGGCAGATCGGGATTCTGCGTCCGCGAACGAGCACGGTGCGGCAGCTGACCCGTCGTCTTCTACGGCGGTTGTGTCGAGCAAGCTGGTCGCCACCATTCCAACCGTTCCACAATCTTCGCCGAGTACAGCCGCGACCCGGCAGAAGAATGCTGACTTCATTCAATCCACGCTCGACTTCGATGTGGGTCTGCAGACTCGTGGCTATGCGCAAAAGGGAGCCGACGGCCAGGATCAGCTGGATCTGTCTGCCAGCGGCCGGCTTAAGTATCACCGCGAATGGGACGATGGGCTGCGCAGTGTGACCATTACTCCCTTCTTTCGCTACGACCAGAGCGACAGTGAACGGACCCATTTTGACATTCGCGAGCTGTTCTGGTCAGGCGTCGGAGATGAGTGGGAATTCCACGTCGGTGCGCGACAGATTTTCTGGGGCGTCACCGAGTTCAACCACCTGGTGGATATCATCAATCAGACGGATCTGGTGGAGAACATTGATGGTGAGGACAAACTCGGTCAGCCGATGGTGCAGGTATCACTAACCCGTGACTTCGGGTTGCTGGAATTTTTTCTCCTCACAGGTTTCCGGGAACGGACCTTTCCCGGGCCGGATGGGCGTCTGCGCCTGCCGGTGCCGATCGATACCGACAGACCCATCTATGAATCCGCGGCGGGTAACAAGCGGGTAGACGCAGCCGCACGCTGGTCGAAGACATTTGGTCCTACGGAAGTTGGCGTGTATCACTTTTCCGGTACTAACCGTGACCCGCAATTCGTGCCTGAAATACAACCTGGCGGTGAGCTGGTTCTGCGCCCGATGTACAACGTTATCGATCAGACCGGTGTTGAAGCGCTGACCATTCTCGGCGATTGGGCGTTGAAACTGGAAATGATCACCCGGAGCGGCGACGGTGATCGATACGAAGCGTTTACGACGGGTTTTGAGCGGACCTTTGTGGGCCTGTTCGGTGGCCGCAGCGATGTCGGGCTGGTGCTTGAGTACATGTTTGACGAACGCGGCGAGCTGGCTACCAATACCCCGCTTGAAAACGATGTTGCATTCGGTACGCGCTTGCGGCTGAACGATGTAGACGACAGCCAGGCGCTCTTCGGCCTGATCTGGGATGTTGAGACACAGGAATACATGTTGTCTCTGGAAGCCAGCAGACGCCTCGGTAATACCTGGACCCTGTTTCTGGAAGGGCGCGCCTTCAGCGGGGCTGACGAGGTTGACCCCAACGATTATTTCAATGCGCAAAACAAAAGCGGTTTTCTGCAGCGCGATGATTTCATTCAACTGGAATTGACCCGGTACTTCTGATGCAACAGCGCAAGGCAGGTCCAGCAGACGGTATCGATGGTTTGCCGGAACGGGCTGATCTGCTTTTTGACGCGCATGCGGTCGCCGGGGCAATTGACCGTCTGGCGGTGCAGATCAGCGTTTCGCTCGCCGAGCGGAACCCGATCCTCATGTGTGTTCTGCATGGCGGCCTGCCATTTACCGGCGAACTGATGAAACGTCTGCACTTTCCGCTTGAGCTGGGTTTTCTGCAGGTTTCCCGTTATGCCGACGCGACGGTTGGTGGCCAGTTGCACTGGTTGGCAGAGCCTTCGGTTAACGTTGCAGGACGCACCGTTCTGATCGTAGATGACGTGTTAGATGAAGGAAAAACGTTGAATGCTATCCATCAACGGCTCCTTGATCTTGGTGCGGAGGACGTGTTGAGCGCGGTCCTGGTGGACAAAAAGGTCCCAGGCAGAGACACGGTTGCGGATTTTACCGGGCTGAATTGTCCGGATCGTTACCTTTTTGGTTGCGGTATGGACTATCAGGGTTACTGGCGAAACCTTCCCTCGATATACGCGATGTCCGACCGGTGAGGCCAGTCGCGATCATCTGCGGCTCGGGCGACCTTCAACTGCCTGGCGTCAGTGGCAAACGCATCGGTGGTATAGATACACCCTATGGTCCTGCGTCTGCACCTTTGTTTGAAGGCAAACTGGAGCGCACCGACGCACCTGGTGAAGGGCGCAGATTTCTGAGCCTGGAACGCCACGGTCTTGATCACGAATTCGCTCCCCATGCGGTGAATTACAAGGCTAACCTGTGGCTGTTGAATGAACAGGGTCCAGCGATGGTTATTGCAGTTCACACGGTTGGAGCGATCGCTGCTAACGTGAAAACTGGTGATCTGATCCTGCCGGACCAGATCGTCGACTATACCTGGGGCAGGGCGCATACCTATGTCGACACCGGCAGCGTACAGCATGTCGAATTTTCGTTCCCTTACGATGCGGATCTGCGTCTTGGTCTTCTTGCGGCAGCCAGGGCCGCTGACCTGGACCTGATCGATGGGGGTGTCTATGGCTGCACGCAGGGTCCGCGACTCGAAACAGCCGGTGAGATAGATCGCATGGATCGGGATGGGTGTTCGCTGGTTGGCATGACCGTGATGCCCGAAGCCGGGCTTGCTCGGGAACTCGGGCTTCGCTATGCGTCGGTGTGTCTGGCGGTTAATCCGGCAGCCGGACGTTCTGACGGTCAGCCCATAAACCTTGACGACCTGCGTGCGGTATCGGCCGCCGGTATGCAGCGTGTCGGTCAGCTGTTACGGCAGTTCCTTGAGAGCTTCAAAGCTTTCTAACACATCTGCCGGAATCGCAACCGGATCGATACGCACAATTACTCCCAGGCGTGGATGATCCAGATAGTGCAACTCTCCGGAGCGCGTCCTTCGACTTTCGCTCAGGGCCATGTAACCGGCGTGCTCGAAGGCGCTCGCAGATAAGTCTGCGGACGCACTTCCATCCGGTGGGAAGGCGATATCAACCGGTTCGGCGCCGAGGCCTGGAACCTGGTACCAGAGATTGGCCTGCAGATGTAGATAGCGGCCGATCGTGACGGCGAGGGTTCCTTCGAGCAGGTGCAGTTGCCCCAGACGCAGGTCGCGCTGAACCAGTAGCGGTTCGGGCTGATCCCGCGGCGGTACCGGTTGTAACCAGCGCTCGTGCATCAGAACTCTCACACCCTGTCGCTGGACCAGACGGCCTGCCTGCGCGCGCAGCTGAAGCTGGGCTTCGGGTAGATACTGATAGCTTTTCTGCGCAAAACTCACCTCCAGATCCCCAATCCGGTTGAGGAAGCGTTGAAA
>JAQBYL010000356.1 GCA_027622495.1 Pseudomonadota bacterium | reverse complement strand
AGTGCAGTTGGGTATGACTGCCACCGGTTTGTTAGCGGCATGGGTGGGAAATTCTTTGACCTTCACATCCAGCACAGTGGTCAGACCGCCGAGCCCCTGAGCACCAATGCCGAGCGCGTTAACCTTTTCAAACAACTCAAGGCGCAGCGTTTCAGCACGGTTGACCGGACCATCGGCTTTGAGACGGTGTATGTCGATAGGTTCCATTAGCGATTCTTTGGCCAGCAACATGGCCTTTTCCGGCGTGCCCCCGATTCCGACGCCGAGAATTCCTGGCGGACACCAGCCCGCCCCCATTGTAGGAACCACGCTCAGAATCCAGTCGACCACGGAATCGCTCGGGTTGAGCATGGCAAATTTTGCTTTTGCTTCGCTGCCGCCGCCTTTGGCCGCTACTTCGATCGACAATTTATTGCCGGCCACGAGCCTGGTATGAATGACTGCCGGGGTGTTATCGCTGGTGTTGGTGCGTGCCCCGTCCGGGTCATACAGAACCGATGCGCGGAGTAGATTGTCGGGATTCATGTAGCCCTGGCGCACACCTTCGTTGATCATTTCTTCGACGCTTAAGTCACCTTGCCACTGAACCTGCATCCCGACTTCGAGCAGCACGTTAACAATCCCGGTGTCTTGACAGATTGGCCGTTTACCGGTGGCGCACATCCGTGAGTTCACCAGCACCTGTGTCAGAGCCGCCTTGGCGGCTGGAGATTCCTCGTTCTCCCAGGCCTCGCGCAACGCGCGCAGAAAATCCACCGGATGATAGTAGGATATGAACTGAACCGCATCGGCGATACTGCGGATCAGATCCTCCTGTCGGATCACGGTCATGGATAAACCCTTTGCATATGCATATGAGCCACGAAGTGTGCCCGAGAAAGTGCACACGGAAAAGGCCAACTGCCAGACCATGCGCTAAACTCAAATCCCGAACAACCCTCAAAGGAGCTCAAATGGACAACCGCCAGATCCTCATCGATTCCCTGCCGCAAGGCGAACTCCGTGAGTCAAACTACACCCTGGCCACCACTAAAGCACCGCAGCCGGAGAACGGGCAGGTGCTGTGCCGCACACTGGCCATCGCAATCGAAGCGGGTTCACGAGCCGGGCTGCAGGGCAGCGCAAGTTACGCAGGCGCCCCTAAAAGCGGCATCGTGATGAACGGGCACGCCGCTGCCCGTGTGGTCGCTTCATATGATCCTGCATACAAAGAAGGCGACCTGGTGACGTGTCCCGCTGGCTGGCAGGACTACTCGGTGCATGAAGCACGCGCGTTGACCCGTATTGAAGGTTCCGGCGATCCCGCCCGCTATCTGAGTGCGTTGGGGAACAGCGGCCTCACTGCATACTTCGGGCTTTTCAACGTGGGTCAACCTCAAGCCGGTGAAACGCTGCTGGTGTCAGCAGCGGCCGGTGCGGTGGGCCATTTTGTCGGTCAGATGGGGCGGATTGCCGGCATGAAGACCGTTGGCGTAGCAGGCTCCGATGAAAAATGTGCCCGGCTGGTTAGCGAGTTGAAATTCAATGGCGCCATCAACTATAAAGACGGTGGCTTTCGTGCGAACCTCAAAGAGGTCACACCGGACGGTGTGGATCTGTATTTCGACAACACCGGCGGCGACGTGCTGGGAAGCGCCCTTTTCCGTATGAATGAGAACGGCCGAATTGTCTGTTGTGGCGTAGTTTCGCAGTACGACACATCGAATCCTGCACCGGGGCCGAAAGGCGTGCCCGGGCTACTGGTGAACAAACGGCTGCGCATGCAGGGTTTTCTGGTGTTTGATCACATCAAACAATATTCTCAGGCGCGATCAGAAATAGCTGGCTGGCTGGATTCTGGCGAGCTCATCGCGTGGCAGGATGAGTTCGATGGCCTCGAAAGTGCACCACGCGCCTTAGTCGATCTGTTGGCTGGCGGAAACACCGGCAAACGCATCGTCCGGGTTGCCGAATAAACCTATGCATCACTGGTTTCGCCGATTTTTTGCGCTGACGACACTTCTGCTCATCGCTGATTTGAGTCATGCGGCCGTAGCACCAACACCGGCCGAAAGTGAATTTCACTTTGTTGTACTGGGAGACAGTCAGTTCGATGATCCGACGGTGTTCAATCGCCAGGTAGACGATGCCGCACGGTTGCGACCGGCTTTTGTGATCCAGGTGGGTGACATGATCGACGGCTACAGCGACGACCTTAACCACATCCGTGAGGAGTGGAACCGTTTTCACGGTCAGATCGCACCGCTCAAGCAGATACCGTTCATGCCGGTTCCCGGAAATCACGATCTGTATGGTGCTACCCGCAAAGCCGACCAGGCTCTCATCGATGCTTACACCGACACCTGGGGGGCGAAGCTGTACTACCACTTCGTCTATGCCAACTCACTCTTCCTGGTGCTGAACACAGATGGCCTGAATGCCGAAAGCCGGATCGATGATGTACAGATTCGCTGGCTGACACAGCAACTGGCCGACAACCAATCTGAGCACATCTTTGTGTTCATGCATCGACCACCTGCTTCACTGGCCAACGCCGATGGCCTGCACGAGCTTCTGAAGCGCTACCCCGTTCGATACGTTTTTTACGGGCATCACCACCACTATCATTTCAGCGAACGCGACGGCATCAAGTATGTGATGACCAACGCGAGTGGCGACACCGGTGCGGCGTATGACGAAGTCGGCGGTTTTGACCACCTGATTCAGGTCGCAGTGCGCGACAGCGAAGTCGTGATCGCTGTGATCAAGGCGGATTCCATGGTTCCGGAAAATGCGGTCCTGCCAGCCGACAACTACGATCTGTTTGCCCTCACCAGATCCATGGCACCGGGTGAGGTGACTCTGCAGGGTGAGGCTTCCCCGTATCAGGCAGTGATCCGGTTCCAGAACCCCACGGATCGTCCGATCCGTCTTGAGGTCAGCTGCTCTTCAGCGGACAACCGCTGGCAGATCGAACCGCGCCGGATCGATGCGCTGGATCTTCCGGCTAAAGGTGAAACCCAACTGGATCTGAAGTTTTCAACCACGCCTGACCGGCCACCTGAATCCATGCCGGTATGTCGGGTCGAGCTGCCGTTCCTGACCGGGCAGGGACGCTGGATACGGCACTCAATGGAAGTTCGGCTGGTCTATCCCGAATAGCCTGCCACTACCCTGCGTGATGACCCGACATCGACTGCCGCATGTTCAGAATGTGCGCAATCATCAGGACCACAGCGCCGAATACGGTGGCGCTGATTTCCCCTGCGTCGCCAAACCAGTGAGTAATCCCCAGTACCATCAACACAAGACCAGCCGCCCCGATCACAACCGGCCGAAGTTCGCCATGACGCCGCCAGCCGATCCACAGGGCGACAGCGCTCACGGGAAAACCGAACACGATCAGGAACCAGTGAAAACTGGAGTGGCTGTCAAACAGCAGGCTGCCGAGCGCAGGCAGTGCAATCAGCAGGATCGGGATGGCAAGGCAATGCACCAGACAGATGCCCGACAGCAATATGGCAATGCGATCTAACTTCAAAGCACTGTGGTCAGAAGAGCGGACCGCGCAACATACCACCAACTCGGATATCAGTCAGTCAGACTCTGCGGCATTTTCAGTATCGGTTGCGAGGCATTTATGCTTCGCGATCATGATTTCACCCGGTCGAGCCATTTGCCGATACTGGGTGCCACAAACCTCTCCATCGCATCGAGCAGACGCTGTGGATCATCGTCGCTCAGCAGCATGTGGCGATGGTCACTGTTCATGAACCGATCTTCCTGCACATCATCCAGAAACGAAAGCAGCGGCTTGTAAAACTGTGCCTAGTTGAGCAACGCACAGGGTTTTTTGTGCACGCCAAGCTGCAGCCAGGTCAACATTTCGAACAACTCCTCAAGCGTTCCCAGACCACCAGGCAGCGCAATCGTGCCGTCTGAAAGTTCAGACATTCTGGTTTTTCGCTCGTGCATGGTCGCAACGATATGCAGCTCAGTCAGCCCCTGATGCGCCACCTCCATATCCACCAGAAACTGCGGTATGACCCCCACCACCCGGCCACCGGCAGCAAGGGACGCATCGGCCACAACGCCCATCAGACCGACATTTCCGGCGCCGAACACCAGGGTCATACCACGCTGCGCAATGGTCTTGCCGAGGCTCATCGCCGCAACACGATGAGCCGGGTTTTTACCCGGGCTTGAGCCTGCAAACACGCATACGGACTTCACTTGAACGCATTTCCCTCAATCGAGCGACAGTCTCTATAATCAATCAGTATCTTAAGGGGGGCAAACAAATGAACCAGTTGGACCATGTTGTGATCGCGGCACCGGATCTGAATAAGGCAAAGCAGGCCATGGCGGACCAGACCGGGGTCATGCCCATTGACGGCGGGCCACACCTGGGCATGGGCAGCCGCAATGCGCTGCTGTCGTTCGGGAACGGGTCGTATCTCGAGATCATTGCGCCAGACCCGGACCAGAACCTGAGCGGCAACTTCGGTGCGGTTCTGGCTGATCTGAAGGCCCCGGAACTGCTTCACTGGGCGATTCGGACCGACGATCTGACTTCTGTTGCACAAGCCGCACGCAAAGCAGGTTTCACGCCCGGAGACATTCGCGAAACTTCGCGCAGAACCCCTTCCGGTGAAGTCCTGAAGTGGAAACTGCTGGGAATAGCCGGTCACTCTCACGGCGGCTTTGTCCCCTTCTACATCGACTGGCTCGACTGTGTGCACCCATC
>JAQBYL010000355.1 GCA_027622495.1 Pseudomonadota bacterium | reverse complement strand
GCTTCACCGGTCACTTTTTCCGGTATGTCGAAGCGCGGCACACTCTTACCCATGATCTTGAATTCAGACGGCTGCTTTAAGCGGGGCTTTACGGGCGGTGTCAGTTGTGCCGCTGCCGTGGCGAAGCTTGAATAGGGTTCGCGTTTGCCTGATGCAGCATGCAACACATGTCCGTTCTCGGTGGATAGCGCAGCGGAATCAACCTGCCAGGCCTGCGCTGCTGCGCTCATAAGCATTTCGCGCGTCGCAGCACCGGCAAGCCGCATGCCATAAACACCGGTGGCGCGTACACTCGCACTGCCACCGGTTATCTGCAGGCCCATCATCTTGGCGACTTGCAGAAAGGCGCCATCCACCGTAGGTGCAAGCACCGTGGGGATTTCAACACCGGGCAGAATGAAGCCCCGACCAAGCGGATAGTTAGCAAAGCCCATCTCGGCGGGGGCTTCAATGAACGACACATCCTCCCACGCAGCATCCAGCTCATCAGCCAGCATCTGTGACAAGGCAGTGTGCACACCCTGGCCCATTTCCGCATGCGGGATGATCGCCGTAACTTTGTTGTCTGCACCGATCTTCACCCACGTGTGGACCAGTGTTTCGTCGCCTTCTGTGACGAGCCCTGCCAGTTCTTCGTTGCGATTTCCAATGCGCAGGCCAACGCCCACTGCTAACCCGCCACCGGCGACTACACCGGCTGCTATAAAGCCTCTTCTGCTCCACTTACCCATGATGATTCACCTCCGGATCAAACGTCTGCACCGGGCTTGCTGCCAGGGCCTCACCCGCGGCCTGCTTGATGGCTTGACGGATTCGACCGTAAGTTCCGCATCGACACAGATTCCCCGACATAGCCTGATCGATATCTTCATCGCTCGGGCTCGGATGATCACGCAGCAAGGCAACCGCTGACATGATCTGCCCGGACTGACAGTAACCACATTGAGGAACCTGAAGATCAATCCAAGCCTGCTGGATCGGGTGCAGCTCGGTGCCGGTGGCATTCACGCCTTCTATGGTTGTTATCTCGTGTTCCAACGCCGCCTGAAGTGGCGTTACACACGATCGGATCGGCGAACCGTCAAGATGGACCGTGCAGGCACCGCACCGCGCAATACCGCAGCCGAATTTGGTCCCGGTCAGATTCAGTTGTTCGCGGATCACCCATAACAAAGGAGTGGACGGATCCGCATCAACCTGATGCAGGGTTCCGTTTATATTCAGTTCAAGCATGGCTTAAGTCCTGTGTTATGTTCTTTAAGTGGGTTCTTCGGAAAAGGCATCCGGGTAGTCCCGGTAGAGGGCAAATTCAATATTCTGGACCTTCTGATTGACCGCAAGATGAAACCCGTTCATCGGCTCCTCACCTGATGCTGCGCGGGTAAACCCCCGGTCGAGCTGAGCCAGACCATCGTATTCAAGCATCAGGTGGAATTCTTTCAAGTGCGCAGGAGCAAGCCCGAGCTTACGGCGCGTGACCCGATAGCTGCTCAACCGATCTTCAGCGCGCATGCGCGCAAGATAAGTGTGTACCGCCGCGACAAAATCAGCGGCAGAAACCCCCGGTTTCAGATCGCACCAGATGTGATAAATGTCCATTGGCTCAACCACCCGCACGCAATCTCGACTAAGTGTTCGCGACACTGACGATTTTTTCACCCAGTTTCAACTGCCGATTTTCTAAAAAGAACTGCGTTTTTTAACTGCTGGCAGGCGGCTCTACGTTGCCGCCACTGAGGATAACTCCGATCGGTGCGTCTGGCCTCGCACCTTCGCGGACCATTTTCAGCAGCGCTGCAAAGGGCACTGCCGATGACGGTTCAATCAGCATTTTCAGGTTTTCTATGAGCAACTCCTGGGCGGCAACGATCTCGGTTTCGCTGACCACAACGATCTGCAGGGAATGGCCGTACAGAATGGCGAAGGTCAACTCGCCCAGCGAGGTCCTCAATCCATCTGCCAAGGTCCGCGGCTCGCGTGCTGGTTCAATCCGGCCTGTCTGCATTGACCTTGCGGCATCATCAGCAAGTTCCGGTTCAGCGCCGATCACCCGGTGCGTATGACCTATCGCTGTGAGGGTGCCGCTGGCGAGACCGCCTCCGCCCACCGGCACAAAAACCGTCTGCAGATCAGGCACCTGGGCGACAAACTCAAGCGCAGCCGTGCCCTGACCGCAGATCACATTGAAATCATTGTACGGTGGGACAAAGGTGGCGCCGGTGCGTTCCACCGCCTGATTAAGGGTAGATTCCCGACTGGCCAGGCTCGCTCCACAGTGAACCACCTGCGCACCATATCGAAGAATGTTGCGCAGTTTGAACGCGGGCGCACCTTCCGGGACCACCACCTGAACCGGCACACCCAGCAACTGTCCGGCCATGGCCAGCGCCGCACCGTGATTGCCCGATGAATGAGTCGCCACGCCTGGCCTGCGTGCCTCATCCGACAGGCAAAGCAGCGCATTCATCGCGCCGCGGAACTTGAACGCCCCGGCACGCTGAAGATTCTCCGCCTTGAAAAATACTGGTACGCCGACAAGCCCATCGAGATTGCCGTTGCTCAGTGCTGGCGTGTGTTCAACGTGAGCGCCAAGCCGATCAGCCGCAGCGAGCACATCCGCATGCGCCGGCAACCTCACCTTCAGATGATCCCTTGAGCCCTGAGCTCGGCCCTTTGCGCCACACTCAAACCCAACAGGTCACCATAGACCTCATCGTTGTGTTCGCCGAGTTCCGGTCCTGCCCAGCGGACCGCACCTGGGTTTTCCGACAATCGCGGAACCACATTCTGCATTTTCAGGTTTTTGAACTGACGGTGGCTGACGTCGACGATGGATTTGCGTGCTATGAACTGCGGATCGGCCAGCATTTCCGGTGCACGAAAGATCCGGCCCGCTGGTACGCCATGCGTCTCCAGTGTCTCGAGCAGTTCCTCGGCGTTTAACTGCGCAGACCACTGTCCGATCAGATCATCCAGCAGTGCCTGGTTTTCACCCCGCGCCAGATGATCAGCAAAGCGCACATCCGTTGCGTACTCCGGTTTGCCCATGGCATCGCACAGGCGGGTGAATACCGAGTCCTGATTGGCGCCCATGACGATCATTTCGCCATCGCTCGACGGGTACACGTTGGACGGCGCTGTCTTTGGCAGGATTGCGCCGCTGCGTTCACGTATCAGACCGGCTTCGGTGAACTCCGGTATGGTCGATTCCATCATCGCAAGCACCGCCTCGTAGATCGCCGAGTCCACCACCTGACCCCGGCCGGTGGTGTGCCTGGCATGCACAGCAGCCAGCGCCCCCACGCACGCAAACGTCGCTGCCAACGAATCTCCAATGGAAAGACCGACCCGACTCGGTGGGCGATCGGGATCGCCAGCAAGATAGCGGATACCCCCCATGGCCTCGCCGATGGACCCGTAGCCAGCCCGTTGTGAGTACGGTCCGGTCTGACCAAACCCGGATACCCGGACCATGATCAGACCAGGATTGATGGCGGCCAGAGCTGCATAGTCGAGGCCCCACTTTTCCATTGTTCCCGGGCGGAAATTCTCGATCAGGATGTCGGCCTTCTCGACCAGCTGCTTTAACAACCCCTGGCCTTGTGGCTTCCGCAGATCCAGGGTTGCCGACTTCTTGTTGCGCGCGATCACCGACCACCACACCGGCACGCCACGACCCCAGTCACGCATGGCGTCCCCCGTGCCGGGTGGCTCGAGTTTAATGACATCCGCCCCCAGATCACCCATCAGCTGGCCGCAGAACGGACCGGCAATCAGCTGCCCGAGCTCAAGTACCCGCAAGTTGGCAAGCGCTCCTTCATTCACCGGGAAATCCTCCTGCACGCAATAATTTTGACGGGACCGGTCGATGGAGCTGTTCTTCAAGCCAGCGCGCACCCTCAACAATTCTGGAAAAATCCAGACCGTGACTGATTCCAGACCGGTCCAGCATGTACAGAAGGTCCTCGGTTGCAACATTGCCCGTTGCGTCCGGCGCAAACGGGCAGCCACCGATGCCACCCATACTCGAATCCAGTGTTTGCACACCGGCGGCCAGCGCAACCCAGGCGTTGGCGATCGCGGTGTTGCGGGTGTCGTGAAAGTGCGCACGTAACGGAACTTCTTTGCCGAGTATCAGGGCGAGCTCGTTAAACAGAGCCCCCACCTGGCCAGGCACCGCGACGCCGATCGTGTCTGCCAGAGCCAGTTCGACCGGACCGGCATCAGCCAGCGCGCGGGCAATCTCCACCACTCTCGCGGGCGGCACCTGCCCTTCGAATGGGCAGCCAAAGGCCACGGCTATGGTGACCTGAGCCCTGAAACCGATGCGATCGGCATGCCGCAGAATTTCCTGCGCCTGGGCCACGCTTTCATCAACCGTCTGACCCTGGTTGCGCATGCCGAAGGTATCCGATGCCGGAACCACCATGCCTGCCTCATCGAGCCGCTGGGTGGCGAGCAACCGTTCGTAGCCGCGTTTGTTCAGAACCAGACCGGTATAGCGCACGTCACCACGCTGCGGCAGGCTCGCACAAACCGCCTCGGCATCCGCCATCTGCGGAACTCTTTCAGGGTGCACGAAACTTGTGACCTCGATTCGTTTGCAACCCGAGGCCAGTGCGTGGTCCACCAGCTGCAGCTTCTGCTGCGTTGTGAATAGTTCCGCCTCATTCTGCAGACCGTCGCGCGGACTCACCTCCATGATCGTCACACTGTTCATGATCTCCCCCT
>JAQBYL010000354.1 GCA_027622495.1 Pseudomonadota bacterium | reverse complement strand
CAGACGACAATCGCCCGCGACAGAACATGGGTGTATTCGAAACCGGTGACTTCATAAATGGGATACGCGACGAGCGACCCAACGAGGACGGTTAAGGCAAAATAGCTCGCGAGGAAAAACAGCGGCGACATCGACGTTAGCTTAATCATATCCTTGCGGCAATCTCGACCTGGACGCTAGCAACCGTATTTATTGTCTTTCATCAAACGGATCCCATTGTTGTAGTTATCGGCAACGGTGAACCCAGTGTAGCTGATGCTGCCATAACTCCATACTTTCTGAACCCAGGCAGGTGCATCGGTTTTTTCAAGGGCCTTTGAAACCAGGTAGTGAAGCGCGGCTGAGCCGACGCCCCAGGCGAGGACTTCGCCATCGCTGGGTTGTTCGCCAATCATCTTCTGCGTCAACCAGGCCTGTTCTACATAGCACGGGTCACGGGCGGCTTTCATGGTCTGCGCAATGTCCACTGCGTGGAGCGATTGCCAGGCCAGTTCTCGGCGCTGGAATTCATTCATAGACTGACAGCCTGCCATGGCAATGGTCAGGATCAGCAGGGTCGATCGCAAAATCGGGTTAGACATCATCGGGGGTTCGCCTGTCTGTGCATTTCAAAACAAAATATATCCACGGGCGATCGTAGAAGCTGTCGTCACTGAGTGGACAACATGTAAGACGTGTTAGAAATATGTCCGGTATGACCGCGAGATGTGATGAGTGTCACATCAGATCTGCGGAACCTGTCACAGAATTCCACATCTGCGGCCGACCTGGATCATCTGAGATCCATGCAACCTGATGGTTGCCTGTCATAGACCGTGCCCCTTTCCGCTGGTTGGGCTATGCTTTGCGCGCTTTAAAACTGACTGGCAACGGAACTGCGACCTCCATGATCAGGCTCTCGCGCGAGGAACTGTCGGACATCGTTTCTCATCATCAGCACATCGCCTCAGATGATCGCGACGAGATGGCGATCCCTTCTTATCTGCACGGTAATCCTCTGATCCGCTGGCTGATGTGGCATCGCTATGAGGCTATTGCGAAGCTGGCGGAGCTGAACTCCACGCAGACGGTGTTTGAGTTTGGTTGCGGCACCGGGGTGTTTTTACCCGAGTTGAGTGCGCGCTGTGCGACTGTCTTTGCCACCGATCTGTACCCGGACTTTGCCCGAACCTTGTGCGGCAAGCGCAATCTCAATGTCGTTTTCGTCGATGACACTGCGATGCTTGATGATGCATCGATCGATCTGATCATCGCGGCAGACGTTCAGGAACACATCACCGATCTCAGCCCGCACCTCGAGCAGTTTGCCGCCAAACTCAAGTCCACCGGCAGGTTTATGGTGTCTGGTCCCACCGAGAATTTCATCTACAAGATCGGCCGGCTGCTGGCCGGTTTTGGCGACAAAGCCGACTACCACCATACCAACATCAACGATCTGATCGACAGCATCAGCGATTTCGGCTTTACCCTTAACCGCAAAATCAACCTGCCGTTCGGCCTACCACCGCATCTCTTCAGAATCTGTGAGTTTTCCGCACCGTGATCGGCGTGGTGATACCCTGCTATCGCGTGACTGCACACATCATGGATGTGCTGGCACACATCCCCGATGTTGTGGAGCGGATCTATTGCATAGACGACGGTTGCCCAGAAAAGACCGGCGATATGATCGAGGCGCAGAACACCGACCACAGAGTCCGGGTTCTGCGTCACACTGAAAATCAGGGCGTCGGCGGTGCCGTCGTAACCGGTTACCGGCATGCGCTCGCCGACGGTGTAGACATCGTGGTCAAGATCGACGGTGACGGTCAGATGAATCCCAAACTGCTGCCACAGTTCATCGCCCCCATCACACAAGGTCGCGCCGACTACGTAAAGGGCAATCGCTTCTTCGTTCTGAGCGATCTGGAACGAATGCCCACAACGCGCATTCTCGGTAATGCCGCGTTGTCATTCCTGAGCAAATTTTCTACCGGCTACTGGCGTGTGTTCGACCCGACCAACGGTTACACCGCAATCAGCGCCAGCGTTCTGAGGCTGTTGCCGCTCGACAAACTGCATCGCCGTTATTTTTTTGAATCCGATATGCTGTTCCGCCTCGCCACCCTGAAAGCCGTTGTGCTCGACATACCGCAGCGAGCTCTCTACGCCAACGAACAAAGCGGCATATCGTTACTTCGATCCATCCCGCTGTTTGCGGTTAAACATATACGCAACTTCTTTGCGCGCTTGTTTTACAACTACTTTCTGCGGGACTTCAATCTCGCATCACTGGAATGGATACTCGGCCCGCTGCTGCTGATGTTCGGTCTCATATTCGGTATCTACAACTGGGTTGAAGCACGCGATCTTGGTGTGGAAGCATCCGCCGGTACGGTCATGCTTTCGGCGCTACCGTTTCTCGCTGGCCTGCAGCTCACTTTGTCCGCGATCGGCTACGATGTAGACAGTCAGCCACGAACGCCGCTGCATCCCAACCTGAAGGCTGATCAGGACAAGTGAGCCGACTTAGACTGAAAGCTCTGTTCACGAGCGATCTCGCGGAACACGGCACAACTCAGATTCGTGTGGCTCTGGGACTGACCTTAGCAGTCATGTGCCTGCATTTTGCCATCGTGAGCCCCGACCGCCTGCCCGACAAAGATGCTCTGCGCTACATCGACTACGCGCAGAACCTGGCATCCCACGGCGTGTTCGGTCTGAGCGAAGGGGATCCTTCTGTCAGTGTGGTCCCAAGCAATGCCAACGCACCACTTTATCCTGCGTTTGTCAGCCTGTTCATCGTCCTCGACGATGACCTCCAAGACAGTTTGACCTGTATCCAGAACAGCGCCGATCCGGATCTGTGCCCGCGCAACCTGAGCCTCGTGTTTTTTGTTCAGTATCTGATCGGCGTGCTGGGTCTCATTTGTGTGTTCCTCTTCACCCGCATCGGTTTTGGCAGCACTTTGACGGCATGGCTCGCGTTAGCCAGTGCGTTTGTTTCCGGGGTATTCACCAGCTACGCAGAACGTATTCTGACCGAAAATTTCACCCTGACGTTTTTTCTGGCCTTCACACTGTGCCTGCTGATGCTGTACAGAGATCAGGCAAAGCCCTGGATGTGGGCGTCAGGCGCTGGCGTGTTGGCAGCTCTTCTCACGCTAACCCGTCCTGAATATCTGTATCTGTCTGTTGGCATCATCGCTGTGGTAGTCGCGGCGGCAATCATTCGCAGGCGCGGTGCCCGCCTTATCGGGTTGAGCTTCTGCGCATTTCTGCTGGTTGTAACGCCCTGGGCAATTCGCAACCAGGTGCACTTCGGCAACCCCACCCTCACCAGCGGTGGCTATGGCGAGACGATCCTCGCCTATCGGATATCCTACAACCGCATGAACTTCACGGAATGGGCGGCCAGTTTTATCTACTGGCTGCCTGATTTTGGCGACAAAGCCGCCGCCGCGCTTCTGCCCAGATCAGCCTATCAGCGACTGATCGTTGCCGACCCCACGTCATTCACCCTCACAGCGCAGAGCGAGATACTGGAACCCGCTCTCGCTGCCATGCCGCGAGAGCAGGTCGTCGGCTACTGGATACGTGAAGAGGTCTTAAAAAAACCGCTGCGTTTTGCCTGGACCTCCCTGGCAATGACATGGCGCGGTCTGTGGGTGGGCAAGTACTGGGGACTGATCGGGTTCTTCGCCTATGCATGGCTCACCGTCCATATGCTCAAACGGCGCGAATACTGGTTTACTCTCATGAGCCTGCCGTGCTGGGCGCTGGTCGCGCTGCACGCTGCGGTCTCGGTCAATGTACCCCGCTACAATCTTGCTCTGCTTGCGTTCTACGCACCGGCGTGGGCGTGGTTGATTCAAGGTTTACTGTATCGCTGGGCCCCAGGTCTCAAACCAGGTGCAACTGCGATTGATCCCCTCGCGAAAACACAACCATCTGATCAGACCGCCTGATGATTTCTGATCGAATTGAGCTGGGTCACCCCTCGATGTGGCTGGCGGCTGCGGCGATCAGCATTGGCGTCCTCGGGCTGCTTTTGTGGCAGATCGATATTGCTGCGTTCGCTGACATGTTGCGCAACGTCAATGTGCCGCTCCTGTTGCTCTCGTTCGGTTTTTTCTCGGGCGAAGCCATCGTGACAGCGCTGCGTCTGCGCATGTTTGCCCTGGGCAAACCGGGTATGCGTCAGGCTCTTGAAACCAACGCATGGTATGTGGTCCTGGTGCTCATGCTGCCCGCACGTCTGGGTGAAATCGCCGCCGTGGCGGTTTTCGTTCGGTATCTGGGTCAGAACCGCGGTAGCGCCCTCATGAGCATCATCGGGCAGCGGTTGTTTGATCTGATCATTATCAGCATGTTGTTTGTGATCTTTGCCAGTCAGGCCCTGGGGGTTTCGTCCGGCTCCGGTCTGATCATCGTGTCAGGTCTGGTGATCACCCTCGCATACATCGGTGTGGCCCATATGCCCATGTTTCTCGGCTGGATCGCCAGGGCCGCACATGGCAGACACCGACCGCAAGACGGCCTTCGCAGAATGATCCTGCGAATTGCCCTGCAGGGGCGGATGTGGCGACGCCATCAATTCACTAACCGGCATAACCCTGCCGCGTTTGCGATATCCCTTCTGAAATGGCTTTTCACCCTGGCCGGTATAACCGCCGCAATGCTCGCCACCGGTTTAGCTCTGCCGTGGCAACAGGTTGTGATCGCCGGTGCGGTATACAACTTTATCGCGATCATACCCATCCAAAGTATAGGCGGCATGGGCATTGGC
>JAQBYL010000353.1 GCA_027622495.1 Pseudomonadota bacterium | reverse complement strand
TCATTTTCCCACAAACAGGGCTTTTGTCTTATACAATTCTCGATCTTTCATGCATAAAGCGGGCTAAAGAGGTTGGTGGATGCCCAATGTGGAATCGCCTGGATCTGTTCTTCGGTAAACCCACAGGCACGCAAGGCCTTGCAGTGCTGTGAAAAGACAAACTGGCTGCCACGGGCGAAGCCGGCCCGGGATTGCCCGAGCTCTCGAAGACGAGGGGCCAGCGAAGAACCCCGATAGAGCTGGAAACCCGCGACCGCATGATTGAAAACCGCCGGAGACAGGGCAAACACGGTCCACCAGTCTCCGGGCGTACCGGTTGCGGTACCCGGGCTCTCTACCGGATCCCGATCTTTTCCAAACAAGGCATCGTAAAGCCGGACAACCGATTCGTCGGCGTCCGCACGTTTGACCTGAGCTAGTCTCGGCATATCTGTGTTCCCCTTTTTTTAATCAAGCCTGGCATTCTCCTCCATCGAAGCATGGCGCTTCAACGTGGTCCGTTATACTGTCAGCCCATTACTTTAAAATCCTGGGGAGGGAACATGGCGCTGCAGAATCTCAATCCGATCAATGACCAACTCGCCGACATCATCATCCGGGCGGACGAGCCCTGGATCGAAACCGAGCCAGGTATGGCCTGGATGAAGGTCCTCTGGGCAGGCCCCGAGACCGGCCGCTGGGTGGCCCTGTTCCGCTGGAACAAAGGCTACACGGCCGCGCCGCACAAGCATCTGTCTGATGCGCACACCTACATGCTCAAAGGCAAACTCCAGGTGCGTGACGGCATCCTCAATGCCGGTGATTACGACTACGAACCAAACGGCGTGCTGCACGGGGCCACCGTGGCGCTGGAAGATAGCGAGTACTTGTTCGTCTGCGAAGGTCCGGTGCTGTTCTACGACGCCGATGGGCTCACGAGCTATCTCGGTTGGGAAGAACTGGTGCGCATGCGTGACGCCGCAAAAGCAGGTCAGGCCGTGTCGATGGCGGTTTCCGCAGAGGCGGCGGCGAGGTAGCTCCTCGCACGAGTCGAAATCTGGTGGCCCGAACCGGGGGGAGTGGTGGCTGGCTGCCCGCTTCCGCCACGAGCAGCCGAACGACTATTTCCTGAAAGCCGTTTGGGGTGGTGCTTCAAAACCACCAAGTTCCTGTGCAACCAACCGCGCAAACTCAATGGTCGAGTAATCCTGAAAGGGCCCACCTACCGCCTGCAGCCCGATGGGCAGACCAGCCTTTGACAACCCGGTGGGGAACACCGTGCTCGGCAGATACGACGCGATGACCAGGCCCGCCCAGAACAGCGATTCGCCGTAGGGTCGCGCCTCGCCATCCACGTCGATGGTACGTTCGGCAACCGGCCGGTGGTCGTGGCGGATGGCCGGTACGCTGAACTGAGGACACAGCAGAATGTCCCAGTCTCGAAAGAATGCATCCCATGCACGCCGCAGCTTCTCGCGTCGCACATTATGGCGGATCCAGTCACGGTGCATCATCACCGACGCACGGGCGTTGATCGCTTCCGCGGAATCATCGTCGGTGCCAAAGCGCTTCGCAAACTCGACCATCTGCCGCACCACCGATGCCGGTTGGGCACTCGACATGACCGCGGTCAGCAGGCTCTGATAGGTCGTGTGTGCTGCACGGGTATCAAACGCCGGGCGGGCGGTGTCTGAGACCACAGCACCCAGACCTGCCAGTTGTTCTGCCACCTCATGGACCCGCGCCTGCGTCTCCTCGGAAACCGGTGCCATCTCGTCTGTCGCCCACACCGCAACCCTCAGTCCTTTCAGGCGCTTGAACCGGGGACGGGGCAGATCCAGCTTCCAGCCTGCGGCACTACGTTCCTCGGGACCGGCCATTACATCCAATGCCACCGCAAGGTCGGCCGCATCGCGTGCCAGCGGCCCGCACACGGAGAGATCTGCATCAGGCACACCGGCAAACAGTTCATGCCCCTGCAGGGGCACGATTCCCCAGGTGGGTTTGTGACCGAACACACCGCAGAAGTGAGCGGGAGTTCGGATCGAGCCACCGATATCTGATCCGGCTTCCAGGGCAGAAAAACCCGCTGCCAGTGCTGCTGCACTGCCACCAGAGGAACCCCCGGGCGCGTGCTCAAGATTCCACGGGTTATTGGTGGTGCCGTAGATGGCGTTGTAACTCTGAAAATCTCCCAGATCGATGGGCACGTTGGTTTTGCCAAGAAAATGGGCGCCAGCAGTGCGAAAACGCTGCACCGCCAGACCATCGGTGGGAGATATGTTGTCTTTGTACGCCGGGATCCCCCAGGTGGAAGGTGTATCGGTCATCACATAGGATTCTTTGATCGTCATGGGCACGCCATGAAGCGGCCCGAGTGCGTCTCCGCGTGCAACCGCTGCATCCGCCGTCCTTGCATCCTGGAGCGCCCGTTCGAAGGTTCGCACCACCACCGCGTTGATGGCACCGTCACACTGTTCAATGCGATCGATGTAGGCGCGTGTGAGTTCTTCTGCGCTCACATCTCCGGTACTAATCATCGCGGCCAGCTCAACAGCTCCCTTGTAGATCAGATTGTCGCTCATGCTCTTCCTCTCTCACTGACGAATGACTAACCGTACCGCAAATCAGACCCCATCGAAACCTGCCCGGGCAGGCCGTAACGACGCGGCCAGACACCGGATGTTCCAGATGGCCATTGCGAAGAAAAAAATAGCAGTAGCAAACAGGAACGCCGAGGCAGCGGCAGAACAATCGGACGCTGATCAAGGCGCCGACACAACCTTATACAGTTCGTTTGAGTCCACACTTTCGGCACCTTCGCTGTTGGTAGCGGTCATGGCCACGTAATACCCCCCCTGCGGAACGGAGAGGGAATAAGACCTGGCCGTAGGGTCATCGATCTGAACCTGGTCGGTGTAGTTCCCTGCCGCGTTACCCCCGTAGATGCGGTATGAAGTCAGATCGTCGAGCGTGCTGCCATCGACATTGGTGGTCGGCGGCATCCAGGCAAGTTCAAGGTTGCCGTGCACGTCGACGGACAACATGCTGACTGCCGCTCCGCCCGGTAGCTCCCTTCACTCGCCTTGAGGCCCTGCCAGTCACCGTCCGCAACGCAGCGCCGCACATCACTCGCTGACCAGCTCAGCAATACCGTTTCTCCGGTTTCCACCGATTGTCGATCAACGTTGAAGGCCAGAAGTGGCGGGTCACCCCGTGCGTATGCAAGGCACGGTGAATAAATCGTAGCCAGCAGCAAATAAATTCTACACAGTCGCATGCTCATAATACGTCCCCACGGAGCAGGTCCGGTCTCTCTTCAGGGATGCGTAAACACCCCTTGTCCCAGGATCAAAACTACTGGGGCGGTCGGGGAGTTTCTGAGACGTTCATCACTCGTTGCGACGTGTTCAATTCACGGTTTCGCGGAAGGGGTCTGCGGAACGGTCTAAAGGTTAGGTTCGCTCAATCGGCCAGGCGTAGAAATTTCAGCCACACTTCGAGTCCCCACATGCCAGGCAGGTCAGGCAGCCATCCATGTAGACCACGGCTTTGGTCTTACACGTCCGGCAGATCGCGGCGGTAGTGGGATATGCGTACTGACCGTCCGGCCGGTCCGGTGTATCGACGTTCGCCTGCTTGAGTTTTTCATCGAGGTAAGCAGCGCGGTGAGGGTCCAGCGGTTCATCGATGATCAGACCGATGATTTTCAGGTGCGTTTCGATGACATCGCCGATTTCGGCGACCAGCGAAGGCACGAATCGACCGCCTTTCTGCAGGTAACCGCCGCGCGGATCGAAAACGCTGCGCAGCTCCTCCACCAGAAAAGCCACATCGCCGCCCTTGCGGAATACCGCCGAGATGATGCGCGTCAGCGCGACGATCCACTGGAAGTGATCCATGCTTTTTGAATTGATGAAGATCTCGAAGGGTCGTACCAGTTCGCGGTCGGTGTCGGTGTTCAGGATCAGGTCGTTGATCGTCACGTACAGGGCGTGCTCAGACAGAGGGGTCTTGATCTTGTAGGTCGTGCCGCGCAGAGCAGCGGGTCGCTCAAGCTTCTCATGCATGTGCACGACGTTGGTCTGGAGCTCCGGGTTAGCGCTATGGCCCGGTTCTGCGTCCGCCGATTTTCGAACCTGCATGTCAACAATCTGACCCTTGATTTTTTTCATTCAGAGTTTCCCGTAGTGACCTTCTTTCAGGGCCTCATAAAGATTGGCGGCGGTGTGAACCGCCCCTTCGTACTCAACCTCCTCGTCGCCTCTGAACTCCACAACCTCACCATCAGCCAGTGAGAAGCTGTAGATCGTGTTGTGCAGGTCCTCCTGCCTAACCAGTACACCCTGAAATCGCTCGGGATTGAACCGGAACGTAGTGCACCCTTTCAGCTGCTGCTTCACCGCGTACAGATAGATGTCTTTGAATTCATCAAACGGGTAGTCGGCGGGGACGTTCACTGTTTTGGATATGGACGAGTCGATCCACACCTGGGCAGCTGCCTGCACATCGATGTGCTGTGCAGGTGAAACAGTGTCCGCCGTCACGAAGTAGCCGGGCAAGGCGTCGGTTTCATGGTCCGGCGCGGGGAAACGTGCGCGCCAGGCGAGCAGTTCGTATGAAAATACTTCGAGCTGGTCCCTGGTTTTCCGGCCTTCGCGGATGACATTGCGCACGTAGCGGTGACCGAAACTCGGCTCGATGCCATTGCTGGCATTGTTTGCCAGCGACAGCGCGATAGTGCCCGTGGGCGCGATGGAAGTGTGGTGGGTAAAACGCGCGCCGTGTTCGG
>JAQBYL010000352.1 GCA_027622495.1 Pseudomonadota bacterium | reverse complement strand
ACGTTACGCCGCTTTGAGCGGCTCACATTCTTCGGAAGCCCCCGGCTTTGCCGGGGGAGCCGTCACTCTGTTTGTCAAGTTACTATTCGTGGCCTTTGTGGGGTTGATCGCCGGATGCGCCAGCAATACGGCCGCACCACCACCGGACGAAAACGCGTCACCGAAATTTGATGCCGAATATCTGATCGGTGTTGGTGACACGCTGAACGTTAACGTGTGGCGTAACCCGGATCTCAGCGTGTCGGTGCCGGTTCGGCCTGACGGAAAAATTTCGGTTCCACTGGCTGACGATGTGATGGTCGGCAACAAAACTCCTGAAGAGGTTGCCGAGATCATCAAAGAGCGACTCAGCACCTTCATCCGGGATCCTTATGTCACAGTGATCGTTGCCTCCATGGGCAGTAATGATTTCCGATCGCGCGTTCGTGTGACCGGTGCCGTCAACCAGCCGCTTTCGCAGGCCTACCGCCAGGGAATGACAGTGCTGGACATGGTGCTCGAAGCAGGGGGCGTAAACACCTTCGCCAATCCGGGCAAAACTGCCCTGTACCGACGCGATGGTCAGAAGCTCGAAATCAATCTGGATGCAATCCTCGAAAAGGGTGACATGAGCACCAACTACCAGCTCAAGCCAGGGGATGTGGTCACGGTTCCACAACGGGCATTTTAGTCAGGGATGATGTAACGAATGGGTATGACCGGACGGTTTAGAGCCTGCCTTGTGACACTGCTGGTTAGTGGTGCATATCAGGTGCAGGCGCTGGAAGGCGCTATTGGGCTCAGCGCATATGCAGACTATACGAGTAACACCCTTCGGGTTTCTTCGCCCAAAGTCGAGGAGTGGATCTATCGCCCGGGGGTGGATTTCACAGCTTCTCACGACGGACCGACGTTCCAGGTCGATGCTGGTTATCGTTACGAACGGCGTATCTATGAGAAAGACCTGAACGACGATCGAAATGTAACCACCGGTAGCGCGAACATCGACTGGCAGGCCATCGCCAACCGGCTTGATTTTTACGTGCGCAATACGCGCAACGAATCCACCATCAACTCCCAGCAGGCAGACCGACCCAACAACCGACAGGTGACGTCTATCACGGAGGCGGGGCCATTGTTACGCTTTCAGACCCGTGGGGCGGCAGCGATGTCCAGCACGTAGGCAATCAGCTCGTCAGACAGTTGCACGTTTTTAAGCTCGCGGCGCGCACTGAAAAGAGCGCCAGGTGGGAGCACGTCGAGATTGGGCGATGTAAGCGCATCCTCCCCTGGTAGATTGTAGTGACTGATGATCTCTGCTTCGTTCTCTCTCGCCGGGTAGCCGAGAACAAAACTCAACATGAACCGGTCGAGTTGCGATTCCGGAAGAGGGTAGGTGCCTTCAAACTCCCGTGGATTCCGGGTTGCGACAACCAGAAAATCTGCGGCCAGGGCGAAAGTCTCGCGGTCAGCGGTGACCTGATGCTCTTCCATGGCTTCCAGCAGAGCCGATTGAGTTTTTGGTCCGGCACGGTTTATTTCATCCACCAGTAACACGTCAGCGAACACCGGACCGCGCTGAAATTCGAAGCGGCGGGTTTCGGTGTTGAAGACGTGCACACCAGTGATGTCCGAAGGCATGAGGTCTGCTGTTCCCTGGATGCGCTTGAACTCCCCACCGGAGACGGCTGCGAACGTTCTGCTCAGCAGAGTTTTTCCGAGACCCGGAGGACCTTCGAACAGAATGTGACCCCTGGCAACTGCTGCGATGGTCAGGGCATGGATCGCAACGGATGCACCGAATACGACTCTTCCGAGTTCACGCTGCAGGTGGGCTTCGATTGCACTGGGTGTTGTCATTTGGTTGCTTCTCTGATGGTCTGCAGGTTGTTGTGCAGAGTTTCGAGGTTGGTGTTTATGCCTGCCTGAAGATCGGTGTGGCAGGCCTGTAACCGCGCCAGCAGTTTCTGATCCATGCCCGGTATGGCCTGCAGTGTGGTCCAGGGGGGCTCGTCGTGGTCGGCGCTTCCAAACCGTGAGTTCAGGGTCTGTGACCAGGTTCTAAACATGAGCAGGCCGGTGGCCACACGAGTTAGTTTTCGCGCCATCAGGCCACCCACCGCGCGTATGAAATCTTCCTGACGCGGGGCTGGCTTACGTTCATGTACGCGGCTCAACCGATTGCTGGTGCCCAGCAGGTAGGCAAGCCAGAACGCCAGAACAAACAGCACGGTCATCGCAAGGCGCGGATCTGAATAGAAGGCTTGCGGATCGTAGAGTGAACTTAAGCCCTGATGCATATCATCGAATATCACCACACCATCCGCCGCGAGATGGTGTGCGAGAAGGTTGGCAAGCAATCGCCGGTTGTCTGCCCGCGCAATCGCCCGATTAGTAAACAGAGCGCTGCTTGCGCTGACGATGATCTGACCTGCCATGTGCGTGCTCTGCCAGATCGCGTCTCGACCGCTGGATTTTTCGGTGGCCAATCGCAGGACCAGTGTGTCGTCGGGTGTCAGGTCTGCCTGCCAGATCGCCGTTATGCTGTCGGTAACACCTGCGAGATGCGCAATCCCCGCTGTGAGCGGATGGGCTCCGATCGGAGACATCAGCACCGGTGTTTCGCCTGTCAGCCCACCGAGTTGCAGTTGATTGCCTTCGTCGTCAATAACCGGACGGAATGAGATTCCAGTGATGGCATCGAGGTTTTCTACAAACGAACTAGTGTCGGTAAGCAGCGACCAGTCGGGTGATTCGTTCAATGCGGCCATGACGAGCAGAGTATTGCCTGCGCCGATCCAGGCCAGCAGGTCAGAAATCTCGCGATGCTCGATGTCTTCTCGAAAAGGCAGGGTGATCACAAGCAGATTGCCGCCCGGTTGTGGGGCAACGAGATCATCATCAAGCTGGTCGTAGCGCTCGCGCAGACTGACCACTTTGATCTGCTGATCGATCAACCAGCGATATGCTGCTGCATAACCATTCGGTCCGGTCTGCTGTGTTGTTGGAAAGCCTGCGCCTGGTGGACTGGCGGGTGGTATGGTCAGACCGGCAACAATCACCAGCGCAATTAATGCACCCATGGCGGTTATCAGCCGATCTCTCACTGGCTTTTCTGCCCTTCCAGTTGCTCAACCAGACCCATGCCATCGAGCACGATGCCATTGATCGTCTGTTCATCGGGTTGCCATGCACCGAAGCGGATCCGTTCGGCGGCAAGCGTAAGTGTCTCAAGCGATTTGAGCTGCTGCGGACTTAGAGTCGAAATCCCCAGCAACAGCTGACGATGGGTAAAGCTCAAAGGTATATAACCCAGATAGTCGATCACAGTGGTCAGAAGTATGGCGGGTCGGTCAAGCAATGGAACATCCTGCAGCCTGACCGACTCAGATCGGTTGATAGGCTGGGTCAGGTTGCGAAAAACAGATTTCCTGCGCCGCCCTGACCGTGCCATGCGGATTTCGTTCAGCACAATGGCAGCGGCGGACAGAACGATGATTGCACCCAGCACATATAGACCGATCCGCGATGCCGCAGGGGAGATGTTCAACTCTTTGAGCCAGGCCAGACGGCCGTCGTCGACCTCTGCTGCGATCAGGTCTTTCAACCAGTTCCAGAAACGGTCGGCAAGACTCAGATGAACGACTTCTTCCGAAGGCAGATCAGCAACGATGCTGTCCAGGCGATCGAGGCTCATTTCGGGACCAGCAGGCAGATCGGTATACATTTCGACGTAAGCGTTCAGATCAGCCAGGGCATAGGTGCTCAGTTGATCAGAGGTATTTTCTGACAACAGGTTAGACCAGCTGCTCGCTTCGATCTGCGCAACCAGATCGGTACAGTGGTCGCCAGACAGCGGCGTTTCATCAGTCTCAACGACATTCATACGATCCTGGCAATCGTTCAAAGCAGTAAGCCACGGTTGGGCGTACGCGCACTGCACCAACAGCGCAAGGCCGACCGAGCACAGACATCTGCGAGGTTTGTTTATTACCTTTCCTCGACAGTCAATTCGTCAAGACGCCGCTCCAGATCAGCGCCTTCGCGACGCAGCTTCAGGTCATTCAACACCGCCAGCGTCAGAGCGGTGGTCACCGGAAAAAGGATGACGGTGATGGCGACTTCTGCAATGACCTGAAAAACCTGCAGAGCACTGGTGACCTCGCCTTCGCTGCCTGCAAGGCTGCCAAGAGCGACGAAGGCAACCAGAAGGTAGGTTGTTCCAGCAATGAAAACTGCTACCAGCATGATCATCGAGGTCCGCGACCAGTCGCCCCATACCAGTTTGTGGCTGTAGCTCAAACTGTCGATCACTTTTCGATTGTCCGTAACGATCAGGTAGGGGCCAAACCACAAAGTCACGGCCAGGATGATTCCGGGGATTATCAGTGCCAGCGACGCGACGCCAATCGCTGCGCCGTAGAGCAGGCTGGCGACGATTAACCGGGGTGCCAGACGAAAACCGATTCTCAATGCCTCGCTCGTTGACATCGGTTGGTTTTGTTGGACTGCGGATAGACGCGCAACGACTGCACCAAACGTCCACATGGAGATAACCAGCGATATGAGTGTGGCCAGCAGAAACAGACCACCCGGGGCGTTCTGGGACGAAACCTGCATTGTGGCGGAAGGCACCAGGCCAACCAGGCTTGGGATCAGGGCAACAGGAAATACCTGTTTGAAACCCGCTTTCAGCAGTGCAAAGCCGTTGTCTAGAACGCCACCGACACTCGCTGGGGCGCTCAACCGTTGATACATGCGGGATTTTCCTGCCGTTAGTACGCCACGTTCTACAACACCGCTTTCAAAAAT
>JAQBYL010000351.1 GCA_027622495.1 Pseudomonadota bacterium | reverse complement strand
AACGATCGCATGATGGGGGTCTCGGGGCTGGCGGGCGATCCCATGTACCCGCCCAAACAACCGCCCTTGCCACCGATCCCGCTGGGCCTGGTGGGTCAAACCATTGCCCGCGGCTACAACAAACTCGGCTGGCACTGGTGGCCGTCCGACAGCGCCATCATCTCGCGGCCCTATGAAGGGCGCGATCAGTGCCTGAACCTGGGGCCCTGCACCTCAGGCTGTTCACAGGGTGCCAAGTCCAGCGTCGACATCACCTACTGGCCGCAGGCACTGCGAGCCGGTGTAGAGGTCAGAACCCGCCACCGGGTCCGGGAAATCACCCTTAATGATGCCGGCATGGCAGATGGCGTGATCTACTATGACGCCGACGGCGTTGAGCGGTTTCAGAAAGCCGAAGTCGTGGTCATGGCCTGCAACGGGGTGGGCACACCGCGCATCCTGCTCAACTCAAAGTCCACGGCTTTTCCCGACGGGCTCGCCAACAGCAGCGGTCAGGTGGGCAAAAACCTGATGTTCCATCCCATGGGGTTTGTTCAGGGCATTTTTGCTGAACGCCTGGACAGCCACAAAGGCCCACAGGGCTGCTGCATTCTGAGCAAGGAGTTCTACGAAACTGATCTCTCGCGCGGATTTGTGCGCGGCTACAACATGCAGATTACCCGCGGTGGTGGGCCGCTCGTGACCGCTTTGCAGGGCCTTGCCACGGGTAAAATCCCCTGGGGTCCCGGCCATCACGAAGCGTTCGCCAGGCGCTTTGATCACGTCGGTTCAATCGGTGTGCTGTGCGAAGATCTGCCGGAGCCGCACAACACAGTCACCCTGGACCCGGATCTTACCGACGCCGACGGTATCCCCTCACCCAGGATCACTTATCAGCTGAGCGACAATAGCCGGGCCATGCTCAAACACGGGCTCGATCGCGGCGAAGAGGTGCTCGAAGCAGCGGGCGCGGTGGAGATCAGTCGTGTGGATCTTCTGAAAAACGCCGGCTGGCACTTACTCGGAACCGCAAGAATGGGTAACGATCCAGCAACTTCGGTGGTCAATTCCTGGGGCCGCAGCCACGATGTGAAAAACCTGTTCATCGTTGACGGCAGTATCTTTGTGACATCCGGCGGGGTGAATCCCACCAGCACCATTCAGGCCCTGGCCCTGTATATTGCCGACACGATGAAGAAAAACCTTTCTAACCTGTTTGACTGACTGATATGCCAACACAAATCATTGCAACCGATCATCCCCTCACACCATCTGAGCAGCAGATTCTGGCTGCTCTTTTAGACCCGCTTCTTCCCGCCACAGAAGACGGACGCATGCCGAGTGCGGCAGACCTGGATCTGGTTGGTTACCTGGCTGAAAGTGCACCTGAAATCGTGCCGCAGCTTGCCGGGATCGTTGGCTGTTTTGATCAGACCTTCACCGGTCTGTCACTTGAGGACCGGTATGCGCTGGTCACGGATTTCAGTCAGACACAGCCGCATTTGTTTGAGCCGCTGCTACGGCATACTTATACCTGTTATTACCAGGACGAGCGGGTACTGATCGGGATCGGTCTCTCTGGCAGTCCGCCGTTCCCTACCGGTAACACCGTAGAAGCAGGTGATCTGTCGCTGCTCGATGCAGTAGTCAGCAAAACCAGGTCATATCGAAAATAAAACCAAGAGAATTTCACAAGGACCCATGATGAGTGAACCCCAGGAACTGACGTACGTTGGCACCCGCCCGATCCGGCCCGACGGTGTAGATAAAGTCATCGGCAAAGCCAACTACGGGGCCGATGAAAACCATCCGGGGCTGATCTATGGCGCGGTGGTTCGAAGCTCCCATGCGCACGCCATGGTCACAAACATCGACGCGGCTGCCGCGCTCGCAATGGAAGGTGTTTACGCCGTGATCACCGCCGCCGACTTCCCCCCGCGGGAAAAGATCTCGGTGGGCCGCAAACGCTTTTTCGAGAACATCATCGCCAGCAACAAGGTTCTGTACCACGGCCAGCCGGTCGCTGCGGTGGCGGCGAAGACACAGCTCATTGCAAGGCGGGCGGCTGATGCTGTTGTGGTTACTTATGAAGCGCTCGAACCGGTTCTGGACATGCGCCGTGCCATGCAGCCAGACGCGCCGCTTCTGCACGCCGACATGTTCACCCAGGGCGGCAAGGAAGTGCCAGACAAGCCATCCAACATTGCCCAGACAACCACCATTACCAAAGGCGATATCGCTGCGGGTTTTGCCGATGCCGATGTCGTGATCGAACGCGAATTCGTTACCCCCATGGTG
Organism: Pseudomonadota bacterium; assembly: GCA_027622495.1. GTDB lineage: Bacteria > Pseudomonadota > Gammaproteobacteria > Pseudomonadales > Azotimanducaceae > JAQBYL01. Next base: position 2,534 of record JAQBYL010000351.1, on the reverse strand, counting down.
CATCAGGGTTACATCGAGCCGCATGCCTGCACCGCCGATTTCAACCCCGATGACCGCGCGACCATCTGGTGTTCATCGCAGGGTCATTTCGGCATCCGTGACATGACCGCCCTGTCGCTGGGTATGGATGTTGGCGACATCCGCGTGGTCCCACAGGAAATCGGCGGCGGTTTCGGCGGTAAAACCGTGGTCTATCTGGAACCACTGGCGTTGAAGCTTTCTGAAAAAGCCGGGCGGCCGGTCAAAATGATGATGACCCGCGAGGAAGTATTCCGCGCCACCGGTCCTGCATCGGGCACCATCAATACCGTCAAGATCGGTGCACGTCGCGACGGCACCATTACCGCCATGTACGCTAACCTGTTGTATGAAGCCGGTGCATTTCCAGGGAGCCCTCTGGGTGCTGGCGCCATGTGCATCTTTGCACCTTACGATGTGCCCAACATCCGCATCGAGGGGATGGAAGTGGTCGTCAACAAACCAAGGGTTGCCGCCTACCGTGCACCCGGCGCACCGCAGTCCATGTTTGCCGGGGAATCGGTCCTGGACGAACTGGCGCAGGAACTCAACATGGACCCGATTGATCTGCGTCTTAAGAACGCAGCAACCGAAGGCACCCAGGCAGCCTATGGGCCGCGCTTCAAGGAAATCGGCTTCGTCGAGTGTCTGAAAGCCGCCAAAGCGCACCCCAACTATCAACGCACACTGGCAGAAAACCAAGGTCGCGGTGTCGCGGCTGGGTTCTGGTTCAACGCCGGCAACAACTCGTCCGCTGAAGTGCACGTGGCCGAGTCCGGCATGATCCAGATTGTGGAAGGCAGCCCCGACATCGGTGGCAGCAGAGCCTCGATGGCGCTCATGGCCGCCGAAACCCTGCGCATTCCCTATGACCGGATCCGGGTCCGGGTCGGCGACACTGACAGCACCGGGTTCTGCAACACCACCGGCGGCAGCCGCACCACCTTCGCAACCGGAATGGCAGTGATCCAGGCCTGCGAAGATGTGGTGCGCCAGCTGAAGCAGCGCGCTGCCATCACCTGGGGCATCGATGTTGACCAGGTGGACTGGGAAGATGGTGAAGCGCGACCCAAGCCTGGTGTGAACGTCGGTCTGGAACCGATCAAACTGGGCAAGATCGCCCGCGATTTTCCGAAAACCGGCGGTCCCATTTCTGCCCGCGCATCACTCAATGCGCAAGGTCCAGGCCCATCATTCGCGGTCAATCTGTGTGATGTTGAAGTCGATATGGAAACCGGTCAAACCACAGTCTTGAGTTTTACCGCCATCCAGGATGCTGGACGTGCCGTTCATCCCGACTATGTGGAAGGGCAGATGCAGGGTGGTGCGGCACAGGGGATCGGCTGGGCGTTGAATGAGGAATATCTGTTCGATTCGAAAGGCGTGATGCAGAACGCAGGGTTTCTGGACTACCGCATACCCGTGGCATCCGACCTGCCCATGATCGACTGCCATATCGTTGAAGTGCACAGCAAAACCCATCCCTACGGGGTTCGCGGTGTGGGGGAAACCCCGATCGTTGCACCGCTGGCGGCAGTGGGCAATGCGGTCAGCCGCGCAATAAGGCGCCGGGTGTCCGATCTTCCGCTGTCGCCACCGAAGGTTCTGCAACTGATTGACGGTTGAGATGCACGATGAAGGAGTGCTCAAGCCGCCGAGATTTCTACCCGTGCTGCAACGCCTGTTCCAGGTTCGCAGCCGCAAGATCAATGAATGCCCGAACACCCGGCGCGGCTTTACGTCCTTCGCGGTGAATGATGTTGACCGGTCGCGGCGCAGGTTCGTGTGCTTCAAGCAGAACCACCAGATCGCCCGCCAGAACATGCGGTGCAATCTGATAAGACCGTAGGCGGGTGACGCCAAAACCGGCCAGGGCGGCCGCAATCGCCGCATCGTTCGTCGAAACCCTCAGGCGTGGGTTGAGATTCAATGTCTGTGCGCGACCGGACTTCTGGCTGCCGAAAAAACGCCAGTTCAATGCCCGATCCCCGGCTGTAGATGAAATGATTGTGTGATTCTGCAGGTCGGCGGGCTCGTGAGGTGCACCCGCCTGCCGCAGGTAGGCGGGTGATGCGCAGACCACTTCGCGTACCACGCCGACTCGCCGCGCCTGCATGCTGGAGTCTGCAAGATCGCCGATCCGGATGCCAACATCGACGCCTTCTTCGATCAGATTAACCGTCCGATCCAGAAACAGTGCCTCCACGTCAGTCGCTGGATAGCTTCGCAGGTAGGCGACGATGCTTGGCATCACGTACATCCGACCAAACAGAACCGGCGCGGTAACGGTTATCCGACCAAGCGGTTGGGTATTCAACCCGCTGGCGGCTTTGTCCGCCGCCTCAGCATCAGCGAGCACCCGGCGAATGTCGTTCAGATAACGCAGCCCGACCGATGTCATGCGCACTGACCGGGTGGTGCGGACCAGCAGTTTCACCCCCAGGCGGTCTTCCAGGTTCGCCACCGCCCGGGTGACCGCCGGGGGCGACATACCAAGGCGCCGGGCAGCCGCAGCA
>JAQBYL010000350.1 GCA_027622495.1 Pseudomonadota bacterium | reverse complement strand
GTGACCGCATAATGGCCCTGGCAGAACCCACTGGGCCCGTTCGGAGTAATCAAGATCAGGGTTCTCCACCGGGCGACCGGTTTGCATATCCACGTGTGTTGCCCAGGTGGTGGTGACGTAGGGGTGGGCGCGCAACAGATCACCGTTGCTGCGATCGAGCACATAGAAGAAGCCATTCTTTGGCGCCTGCATGATGACTTTGCGTGGCGTGCCGTCGACTGTCATGTCGGCAAGGGTCATGTCCTGCACCGCGGTGTAGTCCCAGTTGTCGCCGGGAACGGTCTGGTAGTACCAGCGCATTTTGCCGGTGTCGGCGTCAAGTGCGACGATACTGGTGAGGAACAGGTTGTCGCCACCACCAGGAGAGCGGATAACGCGCGTCCACGGTGAGCCGTTACCGACGCCGATGAAGACCTGGTCGAAATCCGGATCATAGACAATGGAGTTCCAGACGGTACCGCCGCCGCCGATCTTCCACCACTCACCGCCTTTCCAGGTGGTTGCCGCGAACTCAAGCTCAGGTTGTTCGAACGGTAAAGAAGGGTCGCCGGGGACGGTGTAGAAACGCCACACCAGATCACCGGTTGTTGAATCGTAAGCGCTTGCATATCCACGCACGCCAAATTCGGCGCCGCCGTTGCCGATGAAGATCTTACCCTTGGCCGCGCGCGGAGCACCGGTGATGGAGTAGTTTCGTTCCGCATCGACGATGGTGTTCACTTCCCAGACTTTGGCTCCTGATGTTGCGTTCACGGCGACCAGACGTCCGTCCAGTGTGGCGACGTAAACGTTCCCCTGGTAGACGGCGACGCCGCGATTAATCGGTCCGCAGCAGGCGCGACGCAGAAATTCTTTTGGAACCTGTGGGTCGTAGCGCCATTTCTCTGCGCCGGTCTTTGCATCCACTGCATGAACGATCGAATAGGTTGAAGTGAAGAAGAGCGTGCCATCGACCATGATCGGCGTTGCTTCTAACGCGTCGTTGCTGCCCAGGTCGACTTCGAACGCAAGGCCCAGACCCCCGATGGTCTGTTTGTTGATCTGTTTGAGGGGTGAAAAGCGCTGTTCTTTGTAATCGAGACCGTGGGCCAGCCAGTTACCAGGTTCAGATGACGCGTTGTTGATCCGCAGATCGTCGATCTGGCCGATAGCTGTGGCGTTGGTAGATTTTGATTCGGCCTGCGTGGTTTCGGTTGTACTTTCTCGAGAACACGCGGCAATCAATACGAGTCCAGCCAGGCAGCAGGCCAGTGCCCTTATCTGTAAATTCTTCAAAACAGTCCCCTTCGTTGTTGGCAGTCATTGCAGCTACAGCGTAACCGATCAATCGCGTGCGACCCAGCCATTCATCGCCTAGGCGCGGGTTCGGCGATGTCGACGGCAGCCAGAATGCAGTCGAGTTCGATAATCTGACCGGTTTCGTGATCGCGATGGTTGGCATAGATGCCGGTAGGCTTGTAACCGGCCTGCTGATAACAAAGCAGTGCCTCAAGGTAGTCGGGTACGCCTTCGTACAGGGGTTTGACAGACAGTTCGGACTGCAGACCTTTGAACCGCCCCTGATAAGTTCCGGCACCAGCGAAAACCCTCATGTCGTGCCCTTGTGTGTCCATCTTGAGGAACACTCGGTGCGTGTCGAACTCCGGAAGCTCGCTGGCCAGAAATGTATCGAGCCGCTCGGTGCGGATGGTTTCGTTGCGCACGACTTCGATGTGCCGCCCGTATCGAACCTTGCCATAAGCGCTGTGTGGGTGCAGTGAACTGAACACATCGGTGCCGGATATATCCATGGTCGCCTCGCCGGCCTGATCGCTCAACGCCAGATTGTGAACCTGCCACAGCGGATCAGCGGCGGCCGCCTCGCGCAGTTTGGCGAACGCATTTGAGGCCGGTGCAAACGAAACAATCCGACCCCGGTAACCCAGATCGCGCAGCAACATGGCGTGCTGGCCCACATTCGCACCCACATCGAGAACCACATCGATCTCGAGCAGGGCGATCTGCGCACGCAGGTGGCTGTGCATGGTGATCTGTTTTTCGAAGCGCGCCATGTCGTAACCCAAAAGGGTGGCGAGACGGTGATGCCAGTTGAGCCTGCCCATGAAAAACCGGTTTGCTGGTAAGACTGAAAAGAGCATAACGGATGCATCGAGGATGAGCAGCTATTCGATCGGGGGATGAAATTTTGATCTGATATGGCGTGTTTGCGGTAATAATTGTCGTTATAGCGTTAGAGCGACAAGCACAGACACACCATACTTCAATCGAACAAACGCCTGCCGGCGCCCTCGGAAGCGAAATCCTCAAGGCACCCATCGGGCATAAAAGGAGACCACATGCCAGCGACCCTGCGCCACTTCGCCATCAATGCCGACAATGTCGATCGCGCCCGCAAGTTCTACAACGATGCGTTCGGCTTCTCGTTCACTCCCTGGGGACCACCCAATTTCTATCAGATCAAAAATGCCGGTACCGGTTTGCTGGGTGCGTTGCAGGAGCGGCGCGAACTGGTGCAAGGCAAGCGTGCTCATACTTTTGAAACCACGCTCGGTGTAGATGACCTTAAGGCCACCATGACAGCGGTCGAAGCCAGTGGTGGCAGGATCGTGATGCCGCCGTTTCGCATCGATGGTGTAGGCGAGCTGATGTACTTCGAGGACACCGAAGGCAACATCTGCGGTGCCATGCAGTACGAAGCCGGTGTGTGGGAATAAGACAAACGCGGTCTTGGTGGAGAGGATGAGTGCCGGCTGATCGTGCAGGTGATGGCTTTGACGTGCGCTCGCTGTCCGTTACCTATCGGGATGGGTTCGTTGTTGGTGCGCACGAACACCCCTGGGGACAGCTGGTTTACGCCACCAGCGGTGTCATGCAGGTTTCGGCTGGCAACACTGTGTGGTTCGTTCCGCCAACGCGCTCCGTCTGGCTGCCACCGCAAAGGCAGCACCAGATCCGCATGCAGGGTGACGTTTCGATGCGAACGCTGTACGTGGCACCGTGGCGAACCACAAACCTGAGCAATGAGGTGATGGCAATCGAAGTCTCGCCGCTGTTGCGTGAACTCGTGCTGCACATCCTCGAGATTGCCATGCTCGATCCCCACAAAGTCGAACACGCCCATCTGGCAGCGGTCCTCATCGATATGATTGCAGCGGCACCACCCGGGCAACTCCATCTGCCATTGCCAGCAGAGCGCCGATCACGGGCTGCGGCACAGTGGTTTCTGGCAAACCCCGCCGAACGGCATGGGTTGCAGAGTGTCGCTCACGACGTGGGAGCATCGTTGCGCACGCTGCAGAGACACTTCGTGCAGGAGACAGGGATATCTCTGGAGGCCTGGCGAACAAAAGCGCGATTGATTCATGCGCTCGTTTGCCTCGACCGGGGTGAGCGGGTAACCACCGCCGGGCTTGCTTGTGGTTATGACAATACCAGCGCATTTATCGCTGCATTCAAACGTCAGTTCGGTGTAACACCGGGTCGATACCTTGCCGTCGACGCTTAAGTCTGCAGCAGCTTCGGTGGTTCGTCGCGATGAAACCCGTTGAATGGGGTGACATTGCGTGCAGGTTGCGGCTGAAATACAAAACTACCGGCGCCGTTGTGGATGCCGCCGTCGACCCTGAAATCGGCACCGGTCACGTAGGCGGCCATCTCCGATAGAAGAAAGACCACCATGGCCGACACTTCAGCCGCGGTGCCGTGACGCGCAAGCGGGATGCGCCTGTCGACATTCCGCAAAGCCTCCCAATCCGCCTCGGGGTAGCGGTCAAGCCCGGTGGTGGCAATAAAGCCGGGGATCACGCAATTGACCCGCACCCCGGCGCGCGCCTACTCAGTGGCCGCGGTTGCGGTGAAATTTGAAAGACCTGCACGCGCTGCGCCATTGTGACCCATACCAGGCATACCCCCCTCGTAGTCGGCGCCGATGTTGACAATACTGCCGCCGTGCTCGCGCATGCACTGGGTGTAAACCTCGCGCGCCAGCAGAAAGTAGCTGGTCAGGTTGTTGTGCATCACGGCGTTCCAGCCGTTGAGACTCAGGTTCTCCAGGTGGCTTGGGAATTGGCCACCGGCGGCGTTGACCAGGGCGTTGATGGGGCCGTGATCGTGCAGGGCTTTTTTTACCAAATCCACCACTGCAGTTTCATCGCGAAGCTCAGCGCTGTAGCAACCGTGCACGGTTCCGCCATCTTCGACTACCTGCGAAGCAGTGCGCTCGAGCTTCTCATTGGTGCGACCGGTCAGGATCAGATGTGCCCCCAGGCTTGCCAGTTCGTGGGCGATGCAGCGGCCCAGACCGCCCCCGCCACCAGCGATCAGGACGGTGGTCCCGCTGAACAAACCCGCTCGAAAACCAGACTGATATCCCACGTTCACCTCCTTTAGCCTCAACCGCTATGATACGCAAACACCAGCGCAACATCGCAGCAGGGATTCTTCTTAGAGGGGCGACATGGCAGAGGAAAAAAAACGTCCGGATACAGTCCGACTTCAGCAACTGAGCAAAGCGTTCTGGGAATCTGCAGCCCTCATGAGTGCGGTGGAACTTGGGGTCTTCAGTGCAATAGCTACTGGTTATGATCAGATAGACAGCGCCGCCATCAGGTTGGGGATTGAACCGGTTAACGCCGAACGGCTGCTGACGGCGCTGGTTGCGATGGGTCTGCTCGAGCTGGACGGCGCGCGTTTTACCAATGCCCCGGATGTCGATCGGTTTCTGGTGGAGGGCAAACCAACTTACGCAGGACCGTGGATGTTGTTCGGCAAACCGCGCTGGCAGGCCTGGGGTAATCTGACTGAACATCTCAA
>JAQBYL010000349.1 GCA_027622495.1 Pseudomonadota bacterium | reverse complement strand
AAATGGAACGTTGTGGCAGGTTCACGAATAAAGCGGGCTAGTGGAATCGACCAGCGACCGTTCGATCAGAAGCCGCGCTTACCACTGCAGTGAACCCATTAGAGAATTCAGTGCCAGGCTGCGACTGGTGTCTGCTTCGCAGAGAATGGTTTCAACCATCAGACCAGGTGTAAAACGACCGAAATGAGATTCGAATACAGCGATCCGGTAACCGTGTCTGCCGCCCAGATCAGCGAAATGCTGAGTTTTGCCAGAAAGGTCGCGGTACAGGCCGGTGCTGCAACGTTGCAGTATTTTCGAACGTCGCTGGATGTTCAGAACAAGTTGGCGGACGGTCGTTTTGATCCGGTAACACAAGCCGATCGCGCGGCTGAAAATGTCATCCGGCAAGCGGTTGAACAGACCTATCCGGAGCATGGCATCTATGGTGAAGAATTCGGTTATCAGGCGGGCAATGGTCTGACCTGGGTAATCGATCCGATCGATGGTACTCGTGCGTTCATGTCAGGCATGGTGCACTGGGGCGTGTTGCTGGGTCTGTTTGATGGGCAGAAACCGGTTCTGGGTGTGATGGTTCAGCCGTTCACAGGTGAAGTGTTTTCGGGCGACAGCTTGCATGCCTGGTATGAGTCAGACGCTCAGCAAAGTGTTATGCAGGTACGTAAGTGCCCGCATCTGGACCAGGCTGTGCTGGCCTCATGCGGCCCGCAGTACATGAAGCCGGGTGTTGAGCGCGAAGCGTTTGCCCGCCTTGAAAGCGCCGCCATGATGACCCGTTACGGCGGCGACTGTTACCTGTATGCAATGCTCGCCATGGGTCATCTGGACGTGGTTGTTGACGCCAATCTGAATGCCTACGATGTGCAGGCGCTGATCCCCATCATCCGGGGAGCGGGCGGGGTAGCCACAACCTGGTCTGGTGATGACCCCAGCATGGGTGGCTCATTTCTTGCCAGCGGTAACAAGGTCATCCACCAGCAGGCGCTTAAAATCATATCGGGTTGATCTGGCGAGGGACGATGACGACACTCAAAACTCTGCTAGCCGGTCACGCGCTGGTTGAATCACCTCGTTGGCACGAACGGTGGATTGTGGTTTGCCGACTGGGATCGCGTCGCGCAGGACGCCGCGTTTCCAAGCGGTATGGCCGTCAGTGCAGACAATCGCACCCTGATTCTGGCCGAATCTTTCGGACGTTGTCTGACTGCATTCGACATTGAGCCAGATGGAGTCTGTCGAACCGGCGCGTGTGGGCGGACCTTGGCAGTGGCGCACCAGACGGTATCTGCATCGATGAGCAAGGTGCGGTCTGGTATGCAGACGTGCCCAATCAGCGCTGTGTCCGCGTACTGGAAAATGGCTGCGCTTCAATGAAAATCCCTATGGTCCAAGCCCGGGCGCACAAAAAGCTGCCGCCGAGGCAACAGCGCTGGGGGCGTATTACGCAACTGATATGCCCGGCATCCTGACCAACACCATCGCTGATAAAAACCAACTCGCAGCCGACAACGTGGTGTTGTCCTCTGGTTCAAATGAGGCGCTGCAGGCTGCATTTGTGGCATGGGGTAAGAAGGGCAGGGTCGTTATGCCGGGCCTGACGTATACGGATCACGTGGGCTATTCGCGGCGCATGGGCGTGGAACTGGATCTGGTTCCGCTGAAAAAAGACATGTCCATTGATCTCGACCGGATTGCGGATGCTGTGGATGACAGCATCAGCCTCGTTTACATCTGTAACCCGAACAACCCCACCGGCATGACCCTCGATGGCGATGAGTTGCGTGATTTCTGCCGGACGGTTGGAAAGAAGGCGGTGGTGATCGTCGACGAAGCCTATAACGACGGTATGGCAGGCATGCGGGTTGGTTATGGCCTGGCTCGACCGGACCTTGCGAGCACGATAAAAAATCATCTCATGGCCTGGTCGAATGTCGTGGGTCTGGCAGCGGCGAACGGTATCGAGCCGCTGCCTTCACAAACCAATTTCGTGTATGCAGACATCAGTCGCAATGCCAGTGAGTTCCAGAAGCAGATGGCAGCCCGCAACGTACTGAATCCGAACTACTCAAGGATCAGCATGGGCAGAATCGAGGACATCAGGGTCTTCCAGCAGGTGTTCAGCGACGTGTATCGAGGGTAGTCCTCCGACGGCCCTCTTCAGGAAGCTATTACGATCCGGAATCATTTCTATTGAAATCATTCATTGGTGTTATGTGAATACCTCCCGCATGCTGGCAACGCATTCCAGCACGGGTGAGCGGATATGGGATTCAACATTGGTATCAGCGGAGCGACCGGGGTTACGGGTGAGGTAACGCTGCGCATTCTGCAAGAGCGGGGTTTTCCCGTCGACAGCTTGCGACTGTTTGCGTCCAGACGGTCGGCTGGTCAGAAGCTTAAGTTCAAAGGAACCGATGTTGTGGTGCAGGCCCTCGAGGACGGCAACTTCGCCGGTCTGGACCTGCTGATCAGCGCGACCTCCGCGGCGATTGCCAGGCAGTGGGCGCCGCGCGCAGTGCAAGCGGGTGTGATTGTCATCGATCAATCTTCTGCCTTCCGCCAGGATCCATCGGTACCGCTGGTGGTCCCCGAGATCAATGGTGCTGATCTTGCTGGCCACAATGGAACCATAGCCGGACCAAACTGCACCACGGCGGTCGCCGTCATGGCCGTCGCACCCTTGCATCTGGCAGTCGGGGTGGAAAGTGTGATCAGTTCTTCGTATCAGGCGATGTCGGGCAAAGGTCGGGATGGCATTCTTGAGTTTCTGAATGCCTCGGCGAGCGCGGTCAATCAGAGCGAAGGGTTACGCGGTCATGAGTCATTGCAGGTTGCAGCGCCAGTTCAGTTTCCTCATCTGTCTGCATTTAACCTGTTCCCGCAGTGCGAAGAGTTTGCAGCCGGCAAGGACACCTCCACCGAAGAGGAGAAGATGGAAGCAGAAATGCGCAAGATGCTACATGCACCGGATCTGGTCGTGCACGCCACTGCGGTCCGGGTACCCGTGCTGGTCGGTCATAGCGTCTCGCTGACCATCAGTCTGAAAGAACCGCTGAGTCCACAGCAGGCACGGCGATTGTTTGAGTCGTTTCCCGGCGTCAGGCTGCTGGATGAACCGTCCGAGCGTCGATACCCCACGCCTCTTGCGGCAGCCGGCATTGATGAGATCCTCGTCGGGCGGATCCGCACGGTGCCCTTCGTCAGGAATGGTCTGTCGGTGTTTGCCTGCGGCGATAATCTGCGGAAAGGTAATGCTCTGAACGCCATTCAGGTTGCTGAACAGGTGTTGGGTATTCGCTGATCCTCAGTCCTTCGGACGGATCTTCTCGCCTCGTCTGACTTCCTTGAAGCTTCGGCAAAAACACTGGAACAGTCGTTCTGAAGGATCCAGATTGTTCCCTTGTCTTTGACCTCCTTGAGCTTACGACGCAGATTGAGGGGGCCGGTGCAGTCCATCCAGCCTTCCAAGCTGTGATCAGGGCGAAGAGAAGGCTTAAGGCGTCATAAACTTGCCCGCCTCAACTCGCAAGCGCCTCGTACGCCATTTTTTCGAACCGGAACATGAGATCCGCGGTGGGTGAAAACTGATACCCGAACACGTGGGTAAAGAACATTCCCCACATCTCCTCGACCGGATCCACAAAGAACCAGGTCCCGGCCGCACCGCCCCAGCCGAACGTACCGGGCGAGCCCGGCAGAAACGAGCCAGCGACGCCTTTGCGCACAGCGTAACCCAGACCAAAACCCCAACCCGGACCGACCGCGATATCGACGCTGCGATCACCGATGTGGTTAGCGGTCATCAGTTCTACTGTCTTGCGGCCGATGATGCGTACACCGTCGAGTGTGCCACCGTTCTGCAGCATCTGCGCGAAGCGCGCGTAGTCAGGCGGTGTGCACAGTGCACCGCCGAAGAGGCCGTTGCCCGACATGAGTTTGCGATTACCGCGCCCCACTTTTTCGGTACTTGCAGGCGGATCACGCACAATCAGATTCCCTTGCGGATCCCAGGCGTGATCGGTGACCAGCCTGCCTGCGTTCTTCTCGCCGCAATAAAAACACGCATCCGTCATGCCTAAGGGATCGAACACCCGCTCACTGAACAGTTCATCCAGCGGCTTGCCGCTTGCGCGTTCGAGCAGAAGACTCAGCACGTCGAAATCCGAACCGTAGTTCCACACGGTGCCCGGTTGTGCGTGCAGGGGGGCTTGCGCCAGTGCCAGCACCATGTCCTCGTAAGAGCCACGCGGATCGTTGATCCGATCGTCCATCGGCAGAAATCCGCTACCCTCCATGGCCGCGGTGATTGCGTGCTGATGGGTCGATGGCGTACGCCCGGGAGAGGGCATACCGGAGGTCATGGTCATGAGATCGAATATTGTGACCTCACGCTCTGCGGCAACCGAACCACCCAGAGTAACCGGTGTGCCTTTCACGCGGTCTTTCGCTGCCGGGTACGCCATCACGCGGGGATTCGCAAACTCCGGCAGCCATTTGGAAATAGGATCGTCCAGGAACAACACACCGTCCTCAAAGAGGGTCATCGCTACAACCGCCGTAATCGGTTTGGTCTGCGAATACATGCGAAACAGGCTGTCCATGCGAAGGGCATCGTCCGCGTGGTCCAGATCGCGCGCGCCCACAACGTTTGCGTGCACCACCTGACCGCGTCTGGCCACCACCGTTACCACACCAGGAACCTGCTTTTCGTCAACGGCGCGGGCCATTACCTGGCTGATCCGATCGAGTCGATCGGGCTCAAACCCCTGTGCCTGCGGTGCCAAAATCTCTAAACCGGCAAATTTACTCACTTC
>JAQBYL010000348.1 GCA_027622495.1 Pseudomonadota bacterium | reverse complement strand
CATCGGCGCGGTTCACGGGTTTGCGATTACCGGTGGGTTTGAGCTCGCGCTCATGTGTGACTTTCTGATCGCAACGCCCGAGGCCCGCTTTGCCGATACCCACGCACGCGTTGGGGTAGTCCCGGGATGGGGGCTTTCACAACGGCTGCCGCGCCTGATCGGTATCAACCGCGCCAAGGAACTGAGCCTGACCGGCAACTATCTCGACGGGCAGACCGCATGTGCCTGGGGCCTGGTCAATCGCATCGTCCCTCAGGCGGATCTGCTTCCCGCTGCGCGCGCGCTGGCGCGCGACATCCTGTCCACTGATCGGCCGACACGCCAGGAGATCAAGCGGATCATGGACGAAGGCTGGAATGCTTCTCTGGCCGAAGGTCTGGAGATCGAACTGAAGGCCAGCCGGGCTCACTCTGCGAGTGAAGTTCGCGCGGAAAAGGTTGCGGCGCACCGCGCATCCATCCAGGACCGCGGCCGCCAGCAGAGCTAGTGTCCTGTCCGGGACAGGACACTCGCCGCTTCAGATCATATCCATGACCCGTTCGAGCGTTGCCAGGCGTTCTGCCTGCGTTGCGCCCATGGGCTGCACTCGCAGGGTGTTGACGCCGGCATCGCGGTAGGCCTTGACCCGTGCCCGCACCTGATCCTCATCCCCCAGTAGATTCGCTTCTTCAACCATCCTGGCCGGGACATGGTTGATGGCTGCCTGGCGATCACCACTGACCCACAGACGCTGAACTTCCTCTGCAACCTGCGACCAGCCGCCACGGCGGAACGCTTCGTTATAGAAATTGGTCTTCGCCGATCCCATGGCACCCAGAGTAAAGGCGACCCCCGGTTTGAGTGCCTCGATCATCGGTTCGATGGGGCCGAACCCCACCACGCCGCCCACTTCGATATTGATGTCAGCGAGGCTTCGACCCGCCGCTTCGGCGCCTTTTCTGATGTGATCAAGATGCGCATCGGCGTGTTCGGGGGTGAACGATGTCCCCAGCCAGCCATCGGCAGCAGCGCCGGTGTATTCGAGGGTCTTCGGCCCCAGGGTCGCGAGGTAGATGGGTATGTTGAGGTTGCCCGGCTGCGACAGGCGCAGCGCCTTGCCTTCGCCTCCCGGCAGCGGCAGCTGATGGTACTTGCCCTGGTAGGCGAGTTTTTCACCGGCAAAAGCCAGACGGATGATATCCACCGTCTCTTTCATGCGGGTCAGCGGTCCGGCAAACGGCCGACCCTGCAGCCCTTCCACTACCTGCGGCCCACTGGCACCCAGACCCAGGATGAACCGATCGTTGGAGATGGCCGCCATGGTCAGCGCCGTCATGGCGGTCATGGAGGGGGTTCGAGCACTGATCTGCATGATGCCGGTACCGAGCTTGATCTGCTTGGTCCTGGCTGCGATGAAAGCAAGCGGTGCGATGGCATCCTGGCCCCACGCTTCCGCTGTCCAGACGGTGCCTACCCCCATGCGGTCTGCTGCCACAACAAACTCGACCTGGTCTTCAAAATCCCTTCGCGCACCGGATGCGGCGCCGCCAACTGCAATGCTGACCTTCATGTCTCCCCCTGTAATACCCGCAGATAGCCAAACTGGCATGTTTGATCGATGATAGCCGCTGCCTGGACGGCGGTACACATTGGGGAGACTTGGGGGGAGACTTGGTTATCAGCAGTATCACGGGCCTTCATGAGGACACCTGGTTTGGCCATCCGCGCGGGCTCTACGTTCTGTTTTTCGCCGAGATGTGGGAACGCTTCAGCTTTTACGGCATGCGCGCCCTGCTGGTGCTGTATCTGACCCAGCACTTTCTGTTCGACGACACGCAAGCGAGCTACCTGTACGCCACCTATGGATCCATGGTCTATCTGATGCCGGTCATCGGGGGGCTCATCGCCGACCGTTACCTCGGGTTTCGCCGGTCGATCACTTTCGGGGCCATCCTGCTGGTCTGTGGCCACGCGCTGATGGCCATTGAAGGGTTACCGGCGCAGATCGTCGATGGTCAGGTTTTAAGGTCCGAGATCAGCGTGAATGTGCTGTATCTGGCGTTGTCATTCATCATCGTCGGGGTCGGTTTCTTAAAACCGTCCATATCCAGCATCGTCGGTCAGCTCTACTCCAAAACCGATCCGCGGCGCGATCAGGGGTTCACGATTTTCTACATGGGCATTAACCTCGGTGCCGTCAGCGCCATGCTTCTGTGTGGCTGGCTCGGTCAGACTTACGGCTGGGCTTACGGCTTTGGCGCTGCGGGGATTGGCATGCTGACTGGTCTTGTGACTTTTCAGCAGGGTCGCTCCACCCTGGGCGGGGCGGGTGAACCGCTTGATCTGCCTGCTCTGACGCGACCGAGAATGGCCGGTTTGTCGCAGGAGTGGCTTATTTATGGTGGCGCAATCCTTGCGATCGGCGCCACCTGGTGGCTCATCCAGTACCGTGCCCTGGTCGGCAGCCTGCTGGGCTTCACTGGTGCGGCCGCCATCATCGGGGTGATCTGGTATTCGCTTAAAAGCTGCACCCGGATCGAACGGCAGCGAATCTACGTTGTCCTGTTTCTGACCTCTGTGTCAGTGGTGTTCTGGACGTTCTTTGAGCAGGCGGGTTCTTCTATGACCCTGTTTACCGAACGAAACGTCGACCGCGAAGTCCTCGATGTGACCATGCAGGCGTCGCAGCTTGGATTTCTCAACCCGGCATTCATCATTCTGCTAGCACCGCTTTTCTCCTACGCTTGGAGCGTTCTGGCAAAAAGCGGTCTCGAACCAAGCACGCCGATGAAGTTCGGCCTCGGCGTCCTGCAGGTGGGGCTCGGCTTTGCTGCGCTGGTGTACGGCGCTTCTTACGCAACAACCGATGGACAAGTGGCTCTCATCTGGCTGGTTGTTGCCTATTTTCTGCACACCACAGGCGAGCTTTGTCTGTCACCCGTGGGCCTGTCCATGGTCACCCGACTTTCCACCACCCGGATCGTCGGCATGATGATGGGCATCTGGTTTCTGTCCAGTGCCGCAGCAAGTTATGTGGCGGGCATCATTGCCGGTGCCACCGCAGTTGAAGGAGCACCCGGGGCTATCCAGGGCAGTGCGCAATCTCTGGGGGTCTACACCGATACCTTCACGACGCTCGCCTGGGTCGGGACCGCGGTCGGTCTCGGGGTCATGCTGGTCGCCCCCTTTGTGCGACGTTATATGCATGAGGACGAAGAACTCTCGTCATAGACAGTTGGCTGCCCCGCGCAAGCCCGGATGCTCATCCAGAATCAAGTAAACAGGCATGGCCTGCATCATGTACTTCAGGTCGCCGCGCTCCTCAAAGCGCCTGCGGAAGGGGCTGGTCGCTACAAACCCTGTGAGTCGGGGGACAATCCCGCCACCGATGTAGACCGCCTCGGCACACACCGTGAGTGCAAGATTGCCCGCCGCACTGCCTAGCAGAGCAAAAAACAGTTCCACGGTCTGATGGCACATTGGATCGTCGGCAAAATTCCCCGCCTCGACAATGGCTGCTGCCGACAGCGGAGTGGCACCGGCTACCCCCCAAAGAGAGGCGACCGCCAGCTACAACCGTTCCATCCCGCTACCGCACAGCACAGTCTCCCAGCAAACGTGGTCGTGGGTGCTGAGAATGCCGAGAATTTCCTGCTCCAGAGCATTTCCCGGCGCCAGGTCCGCATGCCCGCCTTCGGATGACAGAACGCGCCAACCAGGGCCTTCCCGCAACAACACTGCCATCCCGAGCCCCGTTCCAGGACCGATCAACGCGATCGTATCCGCCACACCGTCGTTCCCACCGAGTTGCAGCAGATCCTTGCAGTCGGGGACTGCCCGGGCGAGCGCATAGAAATCATTGACGATCTTAACCGGCACCTTCGCAAGCGTTGAGAGGGTCTGCTCATCGAATTGAAGCGATCCGTTTGTGATCGCTCCGGCGCCGTCTCTAACCGGTCCGGCGATGGCGAGACACATGCCGTCAAACCCGTTCCCGCCAAGTGCCTGTTTCGCCGCCATCAGAAGAACACCGGCATCCTCAAAGTCAGCGCTCGGCAGCGTGCAGACATTTGTCAGCAGCCCGCTGCTTTGATCGAATCGGGCGAAGCGTGCGTTGGTTCCACCAATGTCCGCAACCAGATAACTCATCGTGGGAGAATTCGCATCTGCTGCAGATGTTCAATCTGATTCTGGAACATGATCTGTGTGTCAAGGCATTCGGCAAAGCCGAACTGACGCGCCTTGATGGTGCTCAACAGCGTGGTGGCAACACCTGCGTAACCGAACACCGCGTCTGCGAACTGCCAGCTCGAGCCGACGATCGCATTCATGCTGTAGGGCTGCAGGTTCTGTTGCGCAACAAGCCCGTCCCAGACCGCGGCGTGCTGCGGCATCTCATCTGCCAGCGATCGGTGCACAGGCTCGTCAGCCGGCAGACCGAACAAGGCGGTCAACGCAGGCCACAGCGACGGCCAGTGCAGAATATCGCCGTTGGTTATATTAAAGGTCTGACCGGCGCACTCAGGTGTTTGCCCGGCCCAGAGAATGGCGCGGGCAAGAAGCCCCGCATCGGTTGCTTCGGTGACAAATCCCGATCGACCGGGGAACCCGCAGGGTTGCGCGAGGGCTTTCATCACGCAGAGATACACACCGATGGCCATGACCATGTTCATGGGGCTGCCAAGCGATGCACCACAAACAATCTGTGGGCGCATGACGCTGTAACTCCAGCCATTTGTCGCGGCTCGCTCAATCACCAGGTCTTCCTGAGACCAATAGAAGTTACCACCGGCATGACGGGGCATCGCTTCCTTTCCCGGAAGTGACATGGGTTCGATGTGA
>JAQBYL010000347.1 GCA_027622495.1 Pseudomonadota bacterium | reverse complement strand
ACAAAGCCTGTGTTGCCGGACTTGGCCTGCGACGTATTGGCCATAGTGTTCAGGTCGAAGATACACCGTCAGTTCGCGGCATGATTAATAAAGTGAGCTACCTGGTCAAAGTGGAAGAAGGCCGGGTTGGAGAATGAGCATGCATCTGAATGAATTGACACCAGCAGCCGGTAGCCACAAGAACAGGCGGCGTGTTGGCCGTGGTGCAGGTTCGGGCTGGGGTAAAACCTCAGGCCGAGGGCAGAAAGGCCAGAATTCCCGCTCCGGTGGGGGCGTGCGGCCAGGCTTTGAAGGCGGCCAGATGCCGATGCAGATCCGGGTACCGAAGTTCGGTTTCCGTTCGCGTGTTGGTGCAGTGAGTGCAGAAGTTCGCTTGAGCGAGCTCGCCAAAGTATCCGGCGACGAGGTCACGATCGATACGTTGAAGGCCGCAAACGTTGTTCGGCGCGACATGGTGCGCGTTCGTATTTTTCTGTCCGGCTCCATAGACCGGGCGGTTACTGTTAAAGGTGTCAAAGTGACGCGTGGTGCGCGTGCTGCAATTGAAACTGCCGGAGGCAAGGTAGAAGACTGATGGCAACCAATCCCGGACAGCTTGCAGGGGTACAAGCGGGGCTCAGTGAGCTGCGCAGCCGCCTGCTGTTCGTACTGCTTGCTCTTCTTATCTACCGGGTGGGGACTCATATCCCGCTGCCGGGAATCAACCCTGTGCAACTGGCAGCGCTGTTCGACCAGAACCAGGGCGGCATTCTTGATCTGTTTAACATGTTTTCTGGTGGCGCCCTGGAACGCATGAGTATTCTGGCGTTGGGTGTGGTGCCATATATCACCTCCAGCATCATCATGAATCTGATGACCATGATGTACCCGGCCCTGCAACAGTTACGCAAGGAAGGTGAAGCCGGACGTCGAAAGATTACTCAGTACACCCGTTACGGAACACTGGGTATTTCACTGGTTCAGGGTGTCAGCCTGTCGGTAACCCTGGCTAACCAGGGTCTTGCGTTCAACACCGGATTCAGTTTCTTTTTTGTTGCCACCACCACACTCGTCACCGGGGCGTTGTTCATGATGTGGCTTGGCGAGCAGATTACTGAACGAGGTGTCGGGAACGGCATATCGCTGATCATTTTCTCCGGTATCGTGTCGGGCTTTCCGTCAGCGATTGGCCGATCTTTTGAAGCTGCGCGCCAGGGTGATATCAACATCATCGCTCTGCTGGCAATCGCCATGTTTGCCGTTCTAATTGTGGCGTTCGTTGTGTACGTCGAACGCGGTCAACGTCGAATTGCAGTGAACTACGCCAAGCGTCAGCAGGGTCGTCGTGTCTACCAGGGGCAGAGCAGCCACCTGCCGCTCAAGATCAACATGGCGGGCGTTATCCCAGCCATATTTGCATCCAGCCTGCTGCTGGCTCCGGCATCGATCGCCCAGTGGTTTGGCCAGAGCCCGGGCTGGGACTGGTTACAGCAGGTTGCACTGGTCCTTTCACCTGGCCAGCCGCTATACATCATTGCATTTGCTGCAGGGATTATTTTCTTCAGCTTTTTCTATACGGCGATTCAGTTTGACCCGAAAGACATGGCCGAAAACCTGCAACGCCAGGGTGCCTATGTGCCGGGGATCCGGCCAGGCAAACAGACAGCCAGGTATATCGACGACATCGTCACCAGGCTGACCGTTTTTGGCGCGCTGTATGTAACGTTGGTCTGTCTGTTACCGGAGTTCATGGTTGTTTTTTTCAACATCACATTTCAGCTGGGCGGTACTGCGCTCCTCATCATTGTGGTCGTCGCCATGGATTTCATGAGCCAGGTGCAGTCGCATCTGATGTCCAGTCAGTATGCCAAGCTGATGGAAAAATCGAATCTGAAGAACTACGGCCGAAAACGGTAGTTAAGGGTCTTAAAAATGAAAGTAAGAGCATCTGTCAAAAAAATGTGTCGCAACTGCAAGATCGTCAGACGCAAAGGCGTTGTGCGAGTGATCTGCAGTGTCGAACCACGACATAAGCAGCGACAGGGTTAGGAACAAGCGGACTTATTGGAGCGAGTAGATGGCACGTATTGCCGGAGTCAACGTCCCAGACAACAAACATGCGGTCGTATCGTTGACCTACATATACGGTATTGGCAAAACGTCAGCGCAGAAGATCTGTGCTGCCGCTGGCGTGTCCCCGAGTGCGAAGGTCGAATCGCTCTCAGAGGCTGACCTGGATGCAATTCGCAGCGAGGTTGCCGGAAGAACGGTGGAAGGGGATCTGCGACGCGAGATCAACATGACCATCAAGCGATTGATGGATCTGGGTTGCTACCGGGGCATTCGCCATCGGCGCAACCTGCCGGTTCACGGCCAGCGCACGCGCACCAACGCTCGTACCAGAAAAGGGCCCCGCCGGCCCATCCGTAAATAACGGCGGCTTGAAAGGTAAGGAATATGGCAGATAACAAAAAAGTCGTGATTGATGGCGTGGCGCATATCCATGCGTCATTCAACAACACCATCGTTACGATCAGCGATCGGCAGGGCAACGCGCTGTGCTGGGCAACCTCGGGTGGTTCCGGCTTTCGCGGCTCGCGTAAAAGTACGCCGTTCGCGGCACAGGTCGCGGCAGAAAAAGCGAGCGTGTCCGCGTTGGAATTCGGCATGAAGAGCGTTGATGTTTACGTCAAAGGTCCCGGCCCGGGTCGGGAATCGGCGATCCGCGCCCTGAATGCGGCGGGTTTGAGAATCAACAGCATCGCTGATGTTACGCCGATACCGCACAACGGCTGTCGTCCGCCGAAAAAGCGCCGAGTCTGATATGACCGATATGAATGCACGGCTGATTGCAGCCTGGGTTGGAGAATAAGATGGCCCGCTACACTGGTCCAAAACTGAAGCTGGCACGCCGGGAAGGAACGGATCTGTTCCTGAAAAGCGGCGTTCGCCCGATTGATTCTAAGTGCAAGATTGATGTTGTCCCCGGGCAACATGGTGCACGGCGTACACGTTTGACTGACTACGCTGTTCAGTTACGTGAAAAGCAGAAAGTCCGCCGTTTGTACGGTGTGCTGGAAAAGCAGTTCCGCAATTACTACAAGAAAGCCGACCGACAGAAAGGTGCGACCGGTGAGAACCTGCTGCGTCTTCTGGAGAGTCGCCTCGACAACGTTGTGTATCGCATCGGTTTTGGTTGCACACGCGCAGAATCGCGACAGCTGGTTTCGCACAAGTCGATTGCGGTCAACGGCAATGTGGTCAATATCGCGTCGTATCAGGTAAAGCCTGAAGACACCATTACCGTGGTCGAAAAATCCAAAGCACAACTGCGTATACAAGCTGCTCTGCAACTGGCGGCTCAGCGCAGCCCCATTGAATGGGTTGATGTAGACGCAACTAAAATGGAAGGCGTATTCAAGCGTCATCCGGACCGCGGCGAACTTCCGATGGAAATCAACGAAAGTCTGATCGTGGAACTCTACTCCAAGTAATCCCCTACCCTCGTTTAGAGAAGGAGCTTAAAAATAAATGGCACAGTCAGCAACTGACTTTCTGACCCCCCGCCACATCGACGTTCAGGAGTTGAGTCCAACCCGTGCGCGGGTAACTCTGGAGCCGCTGGAGCGCGGCTTTGGCCATACGCTTGGGAACACGCTGCGGCGCATTCTGCTGTCGTCCATGCCAGGCTGCGCCATCACAGAGGTGCAGATCGAAGGCGTTCAACATGAGTACTCGACGATTGAAGGTATTCAGGAAGACGTGATCGATATTCTGCTCAACCTGAAAGGTATTGCAGTGATTCTGCACAACCAGGACGAAGCGATCATCACTCTGTCCAAGCAGGGCACGGGTGAGGTGACAGCCGGAGATTTCCAGCTCACCGCAGACGTCGAAATCGTTAACCCGGATCACGTGATCTGTACCCTGAACGACAATGGTGCGGTTCACATCGAAGCCCGGGTTGCCCGCGGTCGTGGTTATGATCCGGTGGACTCCCGCGAAGAGGAAGAAGACAGCCGTACGATCGGTGCACTGCGTCTGGATGCAAGTTACAGCCCGATGAGACGGGTTTCCTACAGCGTGGAAAGCGCGCGCGTAGAGCAGCGAACCGACTTCGACAAACTGATTCTGGATCTGGAAACCAACGGCACGATTGATCCGGAAGAGTCGATCCGTCGCGCGGCAACCATTCTGCAGCAGCAGCTTGCGGTCTTCGTTGATCTCGAAAGCGAAGGCGAGCCGATGCAGGAAGAAAAAGAAGACGAGATCGACCCGATCCTGACCCGGCCGGTTGACGATCTGGAGTTGACGGTGCGTTCGGCGAACTGCTTGAAAGCAGAAAATATCTACTACATAGGTGATCTCATTCAGCGGACTGAAGTTGAACTGCTGAAGACGCCCAACCTCGGCAAAAAGTCGCTGACCGAAATCAAAGACGTGCTCGCCTCGCGTGGCCTGTCTCTGGGTATGCGGTTAGAAAACTGGCCGCCGTCAGGTCTGCGCAGCAACGATCGGATGCTCTGAGCGTCAGCCGAAGAATAGGAAGTAATTAAATGCGTCATCGCAAGAGTGGACGACAACTCAATCGAAACAGCAGTCATCGGCAGGCGATGTTCCGCAACATGGCTGCGTCGCTGTTTGAGCATGAGATCATCAAAACAACGCTGCCAAAGGCGAAGGAGCTTCGTCGCGTGGCGGAACCTTTAATCACCCTGGCAAAGCAGGATTCTGTAGCAAACCGTCGACTTGCGTTTTCGCGCACGCGAAGCAAGGCCGCAGTCGGTAAACTGTTCGCAGATCTTGGCCCGCGTTATGAAAACAGACCCGGTGGTTATACACGCATACTCA
>JAQBYL010000346.1 GCA_027622495.1 Pseudomonadota bacterium | reverse complement strand
CAGGAGGTTAGTCAGAGCAAGGCCGCCGCTTGAGTTGGCTTGTCATACACCAGATTTGACAATAGCTCATCTCAATGTCTCACCTACTGCGATCGCCCTGCCCTTCACGCGGCCGATCTGACGCGGCAAGCGGATGACTGCAAACTTGCCCGACGGGTGCATATCGAACCAGCGGCATTCACGTTGTTTGTTTAAAGCGAAAGTAATGCCGTCCATCTGTGTTTGTAGAACCTGCGAGGGTTTACCGGTGGTTCCGGAAGATTGTGTCGCTCCTGTTATGCGGTGCCCATCGGGTAGCGTTGTCGCACGCAGGTGAGCAGCATGGTCGCGTAGATCGGCCTTGGTGAGTTCGGGGAAGAGATGCAGATTCGCCAGAACGGCGTCAACACCGCCTAACTCATCGTGTTCGTCGAGTAGTCTTCTGTAGTGAGGGACACGGTTGAATGTGTAGGTCAGAAAGTTTTTCAGCCGGTCATGGTGACGTTGTGCTTTGATCGCCGGGTCTTCAAATTCAAGCTGAACCAGATCGCTGACCCGTTCCTGAAACTGATCAGCCTTCAGTTTCCACAGCCGTTGACGCTCCAGCTGTTCTACGAGACTGGTCACGCCATGTCTCCGAGCCTCGTGTGCACCCAGGGCTTAAGATCAGCATGAATCGCATCAACTGCATCCCGGACACAGTAATTCAAATCGTCGATGCTGAAACCGTGATGACTGTGTGCTCGCAAGTATTCGGCGGACAGGGTGGTCTGAAAGAGCACTGGGTCATCGGTATTCAGGCACACGCGGCAGCCGGCTTGCCGCAACTGACGAAGGGGATGTTGATCCTCTGTACAAACCTTAAGCGCCACATTGCTGCCTATGCAGACCTCCAGCATCACCTGATGGATCTTTAGATATTCAAGCAGTGCTTGGTCTTCCACCGAACGGACACCGTGGCCGATACGAACCGCGTGCAGATCTTGAAGACAGGCCCAGACGCTCTCCGGGCCAGCCGTTTCACCGGCGTGAGGATTAACTGCGATACCCTGGTTCCTTGCTTCGTCGAACAGGGCTTTGAACGTCTGTGCTGGATGCCCCTCTTCAGGTCCACCGAGACCCAGTGCGACCACACCTTGAGCCTTGAGATCACAGCGCATCAACATTCGAAAACAGCGCTCGCTAACGTCATATCGATTTCGTACCAGATCGGGTATCCATCTGATCTCGATATCATGCTTTCTTCTGACCTCTTCACGTCCTTCATTCAAAGCGTGAAACAATGTCTCGAGAGAAAAGCGACGCAAGTAGAACTGCGGCGTGAACGTGACCTCGGCATACACAACATTGTCCGCAGCCAGTTGTTCACCGAGTTGCACCACCGCCTCTAACATATCCTGAGGCTCATGAAGGCAATTCACCCCCATCAGAAACGGCCGCACAAAGTCTGCGAACGTCCGGAATTTCAGCAGCGAACAATAGCCGTCGGCATCACTGAACGGCAGCTTGAGACCATTTCGTGCGGCCACCAGCAGCAGGAACCCGGGCCGCAGAGATCCTTCCAGATGCCGATGCAGTTCGATTTTGGGCATGGCGAGACAAATGTCTTCGGCGGTTTGAAGATCCGTCATATCTATCGGATATCACTGGGTTTTTTCGAAATATACGCCATCTCGTCCACGACGGTCGCTTTTCGACTGTTGCTTTGTGAGGAACAGCACACATAATCGGGGCTGCAAATTCCGGGTCGCACATGCCACCCCTCACCCACCATTGCTTTCGGATCTGACTAATGCAGGAAACCCGTGAACCCAAACACCTGAAACATCTGTTTGATGCAAATCGCGCGTGGGCGCAACAGATGGAGACCGAATCACCCGGTTTTTTTGCACACCTCACCGCACAGCAGAAACCTGAGTATCTGTGGATCGGTTGTTCCGACAGTCGTGTCCCTGCCAACCAGATCACCGGTCTGATGCCCGGCGAGGTTTTCGTTCATCGCAACATTGCCAACGTGGTATTGAATACCGACTTGAACTGTATGTCGGTTGTGGACTTCGCAGTGGACGTGCTGCAGGTAAAACACATCATCGTCTGCGGCCACTATGGCTGTGGTGGTGTCGAAGCGGCAATCCACGGGAACACCACCGGCGCGGTAGATCACTGGCTGAGCGGTATCCGCGATCTGTGGGAGGAAAATTTCGACACCCTGTCCATGCTTGACGAACAGGCAGCACGCGCACGGTTGTGTGAACTGAATGTGTCGCAGCAGGTGAAATCACTCAGTCGGTCCACCGTCGTCAGGGAAGCCTGGGCGCGCGGCCAGGACCTTGAACTGCATGGCTGGATATACGGAATCACCGACGGTCTACTGCGCGATCTGGATGAACACCGGACCGCACCCGACTAAGTAACGACCAGGGTGCGACGCTCCCTGGTCGGCTATTCAGGCATCATCCCGATACTTGACGCGAAAAAACATCGAGTACAGCACCGGAATGAAGAACAGCGTCAACAGGGTGGCGAAACCCAGACCCGCCATTATCGTGATCGACATGTTCACGAAGAACACATCGCTTAAGAGCGGCAACAGACCCAGGATCGTCGTAGACGCGGCCATGCCAACCGGCCGTAAACGGCTGACCGTGCTGTCGAGAATCGCCGTCAGGTGCTCCTTGCCCTCTTCTATCTGCTGGTCGATCTCTTCGATCAAGACAATGGCATTTTTGATCAGCAGACCGATCAGGCTGAGTGCGCCAAGCAATGACATGAAGTCGAACGCGCCATCAAAACCCAACAGACCGGCAGTGATACCGACAATTGCAAGCGGCACGGTGAGCCAGATGATCAGCGGCTGGCGCACTTTGCCGAACAGCAGGATCGAGGTGAGGATCATCAGCAGAAAGCCTGCGGGCAACACTTTCGCGAGCCCCCCTTGTGCGTTGTTCGAATCCTCATACTCGCCACCCCACGACAGCGAATACCCCACAGGCAGATCAATCGCTTC
Organism: Pseudomonadota bacterium; assembly: GCA_027622495.1. Classification (GTDB taxonomy): domain Bacteria; phylum Pseudomonadota; class Gammaproteobacteria; order Pseudomonadales; family Azotimanducaceae; genus JAQBYL01. Next base: position 1,858 of record JAQBYL010000346.1, on the reverse strand, counting down.
GATCTGTACACGGAGTCGCTCAAACAACGGCGTCGCGAGACCCCCGGTGGGGTTGCATGCTGCAATGATGGTCTGAATGCGGTTACGACCACGGATAACAGTGTTCTCAAAATCGGTATCAAACGAGTTCACAACCTGAGCGATGGGCACTGACGCATTCAGAACCGGACTCCACACGCGAACGTCGCGGATGTTGGAAACGTCACCGCGCTCCTCCTCAGGAGGCCGCAGCAGGATGTTCAACAGACGTGTGCCATCCCGATAGGTCCCGACCGGATATCCCTGGTAGGCGGCCATTAATGCCGACGTGACATTCTCACGGGTTATGCCCAACTGCCGTGCAACCCGTTCGTTGAAATTGGGGCGGATCAGCGGTACTGGCTGACGCCAGTCATCATTGATTTCTTTGGCACCCGGATCGGCACGCATGATCTCTTTGGCGCGATCTGCCAGACCCCGGAGCACAGTCGCATCGGGACCATGAAAACGGGCTTCAATTTTTCCATCTCGACCGGGGCCGATCCGGAATGCCTTCAGGATCGGATCCAGATGGGGATAGTTGGCATGCATGTGAGCTTCAACAGTCGGCCAGATCCGCGCGATCTGATCCAGATTGTCGGTCTGAACGATGATCTGTGCGTACGCCGCACTCGATTCCTTTGGTTCGTAGGTCAGAGCAAAACGCGCGTCGCCACCGCCAACCAGCGCGACTGTGGAATTAACACCCTCCTGATCGTTCAGAAACGCAGCAATCGCCAGCGCATCGGCCCGTGTCTGACGTATGTCGGTGCCCTCTGGCTCCCAGACGTCAACAAAGAACATGGGCGTATTTGAATCCGGAAAGAACGCACTCTTGATAAAGCCGAAACCGAACACCGCCACGGCAAACAAGCCAACAACAATGACCAGCGTCGGCACCCGAAAACGAATGACCGCTTTGAGCAGATTTCGAAAAACCAGGAAGAATCCTTTTTCATACGGGTTGCCGGCATCACCGCCCTGCCCCGAAGGTTTTAACAACATTGCGCACAACAAGGGAGTCGTACTGACCGCGGTCACCCACGACAGCAGAAGTGATATCAGGATCACGTAGAACAGAGAACTCGCGAATTCACCGGTATTGTCGGTAGACATACCAATCGCCGAGAACGCAAGGATGCCGATCACTGTACCGCCGAGGAGTGGCCACATGCTTTTACCAACAGTCTCGGCGGCTGCCTGAACGCCCTTCATGCCTGCCTGCATTCTGACCAGCATGCCTTCTGCCACCACGATGGCATTGTCCACAAGCATGCCCAGGGCAATCACCAGCGCACCGAGTGATATGCGCTGCAGTTCAATGCCGTACAGATTCATGAAGAACAGCGTTCCAGCTACCGTGATCAGCAAGACAGCGCCGATGATGAGACCGGTTTTCAAGCCCATGAATATAAGCAGCACAACAATCACAATGGCGATGGCCTGACCCACAGACACAATGAAAGCACTGACCGATTTTTCGACTTCTGCGGGCTGGTTATAGATCACCTGCAGATCCATACCGGCAGGGATTGTGTTTTTCAGTTCACTAAAACGTTTTTCCAACGCTTCACCAACGACGACTACGTTCTGCCCTGCCTGAATGGAAAAGCCCATCGTCAGCGCCGGTTGGCCATTGAAGTAGATCATCTTGGCAGGCACGTCCTGGTAGACGCGGCTGATGGTGGAAATATCCTTCAGAAAAACCAGCCGACGATTCTCTGCACTGATCAGTACCTCGCCAATTGCCTGCACAGAACTGAACTCACCGGTCGGATGGATCCGCACATAGTCGCTGCCGACGCGAACCTTGCCGGCGTCGGAGACGACATTTTGCGAT